>JAUSPI010000099.1 GCA_030655775.1 Syntrophales bacterium | reverse complement strand
TAAAACAGGATACAAAACTGGTAAGCCTGCTACGTAATGCAGACGAAGCATCCTCCGATGAAAGCGGGTGGGCTCATCATACATCTGTCGGCGGTAATATAGCGAAACAAACACCAGAGTATGACCCACGTAATTACGGGTATGGAAAGTTGGGCGAGCTGGTTTCTGCAACAAAGCTTTTTGACATGGAAGAAAGGCAAATAGGCACCACCAATTCAAAGGCCCTTTATGTTCGTGATAAGCGGAAGAAATAGACGCGCCGCTTATTAAGTCGTTGGCCCACTGAAGGCGGAAGTACACCGAAAATTGGCCATTGATATTAGAGTGATATTAGTGATAGTAGTGATATTAGGATATTAGAGGATATTAGGAGGATATTAGGAGGATATTAGGGTCAGCCCTTGACATGGGACACAATTGACTCTCTCAATCATTTTCTTTGTCCCCAGTCAAGGGCTGACCCCGGGGCGGGCGCCTTTGACAAGGGGATAATGAATACAAAAAATACCCCTGTCCGTCTTCTGCCCCTTCTTGTCGCCTTTTACTTTCTTCTACTTTCGGAGTGACCCCTTTTACCTCTTGTCTGCCCCGCTATCTTTCCCTTTTTTTACGGTGCTGGGCCGATAGTGCATTTTTCTCTTTTTAGGGTTTTCTTTCTGGAGCGTGTCGTTTCCCTGAAACGGATTTTTCCCGATCCAGTGGGGGGTAATCTTCTTCGTGCGGATAATTTCACGAAGCTTTGGAAGGTCACTCTTGATCACAAGGGTAAAGGCCCGGCCCCTTTTCCCCATCCGCCCGGAACGCCCGGTACGATGAGTATACTGTGTCCCATTGCCTGGCAAATCCCAGTTTACCACATGGGATACATGTGTAAAATCAAGCCCTCTCCCGGCGACATCTGTGGCAATGAGATAGCGTAGCTTATTTGTTTTGAACTGCCTGAATATGGAAGAACGCTTGTCCTGACTGAGCCCGGCATGTATATACTCAATGCCTTTATAGTGCTTCCGCATATCGCGGAATAGCTTGTCAACTTTGTGGCGGGCGTTACAGAAGATGATCGCCTGGCTGACACCTTCTCCCTCAAGATATTTTGTGAGTTCCGCTCCCTTACGATTCGGGTGGAGATAGGTGAAATAGTGCTCGATACTTACCGGCGCCGCCCGCTTTTTGATAAGAGAGATGTATTGGGGATCCTTCAGATAATCATGAGATAGCTTTGTGATGTCGTCATCCATCGTCGCGGCGAAGAGGAGCGTCTGATGTTTATTGATCATACAGGACATGATAAACTCAATGTCCTCGAGAAACCCTTCCTGTAAAAGTTCGTCCGCTTCATCGAGGATGACACATTTCACGTTCGACAGACTGATAACTGAGTCATACAAAAGATCGATGAGTCGCCCTGGCGTCGCAACGATAATATGTGCCCCGTGTTTTATCTTGGCGATCTGAATCTCCTTGCTGAACCCGCCGAAAACGGCGAATGGGACCACATCACTCCCTTCCGCAGTCTTTCCGATCTCATCCACATACTGAATGCATAATTCACGGGTCGGGACAATTATCAGGCCCTGTATGGCGTTCTTCGCGGTATCGATTTTCTGAATAAGCGGGATTGCGCAGGCAGACGTCTTGCCTGATCCCGTTTCCGCGACGGCGCAGAGATCCCTTCCGGACATGATGACAGGATAGGTAGCCTCCTGAACAGGGGTCATCTCCTCATACCCCATATTCTCAATTGCTCTGAGGATGTTTGGGGGAAGTCCAAGTTCACGGAACTTCATGCATTCCTTCTTTTTCTCTGCCGGAGCTTTCCTTTTTGTTTCCGTTGAGCTTTCCTTTTTTTTCTCGACTGAGTGTGTTTTTTCCTTCTCTGCTGTGTGTTGTTGCTCTTTCTTTCCTGAAATTAAGTTTATAAAAGGTCTCAGGGGCTTGAATAGATCAAATTTCATGTGCGTCGTCCTTCCATGTGTAACGGTATCTTCGGCCACTTTTTTAATCATATCACAACCTGTTCTTCTTTACGCGGCATTATTCCCCTGAGCTGAACAGAAAAGTGGCTTTTTCTCTCCGCCTTTCCGGGAGACCCCGCCTGGCAAGTCAAACCTATAATATACATTAAGCGGTTATATGCCAGGAATTGGCAATAGCTGTTAATCTATTTTTACAAGATGTCTAAAGGAACCGGGAGGCAGAACAAATCATCTTAAATGTATATGATAGATTTGATAACCATATCAAGTCTGCTCTTGACTCATGTTCGCTGATAATGGAAAAACAAATCTAACCCTGCTTCTTTCAGCCGACAGATGATCGCTGCGGCTGAAGAGCCCGTTGGCCCACTGAAGGTGGAGGTACTCCGAAAATTGGATCGTGATAAGGGGACAGGGTTGAAATTGCGCGTTTCCGGCGGGCGCCGGGTTATTTCCGTAAGTTTCCCGTCCGGATGCGATCGAGGGCGTTTTCGATGGGTTGCGGGTCGATATGCCGCATGAGGGCGCCGATGTACTGAATCTGCCTGCGCCGGGCGCCATGACTCCTTATTTTACGTGCGAATTCGATGGCCGTCAGAAGCTCATCCGGCAGCCCCATGGTCTTAATCTGGCCGAACGGCAGGGCGACCAACTGTTTGCCCAGGCGCTGCAGGGCCTGGTCTTCATTTTTTCTCCGGGTTCTGCTTTTATAATCCGTATCCATTTTGCAGCCCCCCCTTCCGGATTACCCAACATCAATACCCTTTAAATTTTTCCTCCGGCGGCGTGCTCGCGTTCTTACCACCGAAGGACGGACTTTACCACAATTCAGTTGATTTTACGCCCAAGCTCATGCAATATTTACCCTGGTGCGGCAACGGCAGGGTTCATTCAGACGCGTAACAACTAATACTGCAAAAGGTTTGAAATGATCAAGCAATATCTCGACCTTTCTTTCCGGCTCCGATTGAAACGAAAGTGGTGAAAAATGGTATCAGCCGATTGGGTCAAACGCCCTGGAAGAGAAAAGCGGAAAGCGGCGGCATATCAGTATCAGAAGGATTGCCGTTATTTTGCCATGGTAGCCGACGGCTTAAAAGAAGCCGGCGCGGAGGAACTAATTGAACTCGGCGCCGAAGATGTCAGGCCGGAATTCAGCGGAATTTATTTCAGGGCGGACAAATCAACCCTGTATCGAATTAATTATCTGACCAGGCTTCTTTCACGGTGCCTTGCGCCGTTAATATCATACGATTGTCATGATACCGATACGCTGTATCATAAGGCCAAACAGATCGAGTGGGAAGATTTTTTTGCGGAAGGCAATACCTTTGCCGTATCGGGGAATGTTTCCGACAGCGCGATTTCGCATTCAAAGTACGCTGCCCTCCGCCTTAAAGATGCGGTTGCAGACTATTTCAAAGAAAAAACCGGTCAGCGTCCGGATGTGTCGGTAAGGAATCCGGATATCTTGCTGAACCTTCATATCAGGCACGATAAGGCGGTAATAAGCCTCGACACTTCAGGCGGCGCGCTTCACCGTAGAGGATACAGAGAGGAGACCGTTTCGGCGCCGATGCAGGAAACCGTCGCCGCCGCGATTATCCGATTCAGCGAATGGGACGGTTCTGTTCCGTTATATGATCCTTTGTGCGGTTCGGGAACCCTTTTGTGTGAAGCGCTCATGCGGTATAGCAATATTCCTGCGGGTGTTTTCAGGGATCGATTCGGTTTTGAATTTCTGCCCGACTTTGACGGCGCTGTCTGGAAGCAGGTAAAAAAAGAGGCCGACGGACACATCCGGGAACTGCCGAAAGGGCTGATTGCGGGCAGTGATGTGTCCGCGGAGGCTGTCAGCACGGCGCGGACAAACCTGATGGGGCTCCATTACGGAAATAACGTAAGTGTTGAAAGGGCGGACTTCAGAGAGCTGCCCGCCCTTGAAGGGCATGTAATTGTAACCAATCCGCCTTATGGTATTCGGATGGGAGGAGACGAGAACCTTGAAGTGTTTTATAAAAATTTCGGCGATTTTCTGAAACAGAAATGCAAAGGCTCGGCCGCTTTTGTTTATTTCGGAGAACGGGAGTATATCAAAAAAATCGGGCTGAAAGTATCATGGAAAAAACCGATCAAGGCCGGCGGGCTTGACGGCAGGCTGGTTAAATACGAGATGTACTGAGAACACTAAGGGGGGCTGCCCCTGGCATTTGAAAAAACCGGGTACAAGGATACAATCGGGACGGGTGTTGATATGTGGATTAATTAAAAATTTATCTTCCTGTCCTTATTTACGAAGCTGCACACCAGATGCTGTGATTATTCCGGTGATGAGATGCGGGAGAGTCAGTCGGTAACAGTCAAGAGTTAACGGGATTTTCCTTCCTTGACAAACTGACCGTTTCGTTATAGCACTGAATTCGATATGTTGTGGAATTGAATCTCCCCGCAGCAAGCTGCGGGGAACCTCCGGCTGTTAAGGAAAATTGTTGATTTTATTCGCTCGCTGTTCAGTTCATAGGAGATGGATTTAAAAACATCTGCAAATTGCAGAGGCTTCTCAGACTGGTAACTTTAAGAGGAAATTGAAGGTGCCCAAAAGCAGAGAGGAAATCCTGGCACAGTATAATAAAGGCCTCGTCATGGTCTTCACCGGGGACGGCAAGGGGAAGACGACCGCGGCGCTCGGACAGGCCCTCCGGGCAATAGGACACGGCAACAGGGTATATCTGCTCCAGTTTATGAAGGGGAGAAAATACGGGGAATTGCTCGCTGCGGAGAAGTACTTGCCCGACCTGACGTTTCATCTGGCAGGTCTGGACAGTTTCGTAATGCGGGACAGTCCGGCTCCAATCGATATCGAACTGGCCAAACAGGGATTAGATATTGCCAGAGAGGTAATAGAATCGAATGAGTATGACATGGTAATACTCGACGAGATTACCGTCGCCATTGACTTTGCACTAATCCCGCTCAATGAAGTTATTCAAATCATCAAAAATAAGCCTGCCAAACTGCACCTGATCCTGACCGGCAGATACGCCCCTCCCGAGATTATAGAGTTAGCTGATACGGTAAGTGAAATCAAAGAAATCAGGCATCACTATACGGCCGGCATAAGGGAGAGAACCGGCATAGATTACTAATAAAAAGGCATTACATTAT
Organism: Syntrophales bacterium; assembly: GCA_030655775.1. Classification (NCBI taxonomy): domain Bacteria; kingdom Pseudomonadati; phylum Thermodesulfobacteriota; class Syntrophia; order Syntrophales; species Syntrophales bacterium. Next base: position 7,767 of record JAUSPI010000099.1, on the reverse strand, counting down.
GAACAGGAGGCAGTAAAAATGACCAGGGAAGAAAAGATCGAAGAAATCAGACAGCGTGCGAGAAAAAATTTCAGTATGGGTTACAATTGCGGTGAATGTGTATTTGAATCTGTTATAAGCTTGGTTGATACAGGATTGCCTGAAGAGGTGAAGAAAATTGCCACGGGGTTTGGCGGCGGTATCGGGCTTTACGGGGATAGTTGCTGCGCAATTGTTGGCGCTGTCATGGCGGTAGGCGCCGTTCATGGAAGAAGTTCCCTGCCCGAAGGTGAAGGCAAGGAGGCAGCAAAAAAGGGGAAAGAACAGCTTTATGGAAAACCGGGGCTCTATAGACTCTTTAACCAGGTTCCTAACAGGATTAAAGAAAAGTATGGTTGCACTCTTTGCAGGGACCTGACATCCGAATGGCATGATAATTGGCTCTGCCGCGAACATGCTCTCCATTGCCGTGAGATTATTACCGACGCGGCGGGAATTGCCGCTGAGCTTATACTGTCGGACAAAGACGAGCTTGCCTCAAGACCATTTGGCGCTAACGTGGAAAATGTAAAGTAGGGCCTGTTTCTTGAACAGGACTGTCCAGGGCCGATGAGAAGATCGGCCTTTCCCGCATATTGAGACCTTTTGAAAAGGTTTCAATTTGTGTCTGTTTGGCTCCTTCTCCATTTTACCATTGTGAAGCTCCCCGCCCACAGGGCGGGGCTTCCCGGTAAAGAATATATTTTTTTATTGCGCCCCTTACCCCGCCTACAAGGCGGGGCTTGCGGGTGCGCTCCCGGTCAAACATAAGCATAGGAGGCCTCAAAGATGAAAGTTTGTATAGTCGGCGGGGGGGGCGGTGCGAATAATGCCGCCAATGTAATCCGCTCTTTAGACAAAGATGCTCAAATCGATATCTTCACCACCAGGACTGAAATAGGATATATACCGTGTGAAATCCCATTTGTATTCAGAGGAATCGTCCCCTCATGGGAAGACAGTTTTGCCTTCAGGGAAAAATTCTACCAGCAGAGAAATATAACCGTTCATCTTAATACTGAGGTTACCGACATCCTGAGGAAAGAAAAGCGTTTAGTTGCCGGAGGGGATACCTACGACTATGATAAGGTCATCTTGGATTTGGGTGCTTCCCCGACGATTCCCCCGATTCCGGGACTTGATGGCCTGAATGAATTCGTGTTAGGCACTGACCTTCGATATGCGAGAATCCTGGAGCAGGCTATTGCCAAATACACAAGTGCGGCTATAGTAGGTACCGGGATGATCGGACTGGAAATAGCTGAAGTCTTTCAGAGAAAAAATTATAGCAGTATTTATGGCTTAGACATTCTGGAAAACGCCCTCGGGCTATTATTGGATAAGGAAATGGCCGAGGTGGTTGAACAGAGAATAAAAGAAAGCGGAGTAGAGCTGATTCTGCCGGCCAAGATAGAAAGCATAGCAAGCCGGGAAGGTAAGAAGGTGTTATCCCTCTCCGACCGGGAGCTGAAAGTGGATTTTGTGCTCTTTGCTACCGGCTCTAAGCCCAACGTAGATTTAGCTAAAAAGTCAGGAATCGAAGTGGGTGAAACAGGGGGTATTGCTGTAAACGAATACTCACAAACCAGCAATCCCGATATTTATGCCATCGGGGATTGTATGGAGAACCGGGATGCTATTTGGGGTCATAAAACACTCTACCAGACCGCAACCAACACAGCCCGGAGTGGCAAAATAGCCGCCACAAACCTGGTGATGGGCAATACCATGCCTTATTATGGCACTACCATGGCATTTATTACCGAACTTTTCGGCTATCAGGTTGGCGCAGTGGGCTTTACGGAAAGCTATGCCCGCGATAATGGCTTCGATGTGTGTACTTCCATAACGAAAACCGCTACCCGACGGCGGCTGTTCGGGGGTAAGCCCATACATATCAAACTCATTGCCGACCGTAATAGTCATACCCTGATTGGGGGTCAGGTTGTTTCTGAAGAGTCTGTGGCGGGACAGATCGACAAACTGTCTATAGCGATAGCGGAAAAAATTCCGGTAGAAAGACTATCACTTATTGACACCTGCTACTCGCCGCCGGTGAGCACCGCATATGCCCCTCTTACAATGGCGCTCGATAACATAAGGTGGGCGTAGAATGGAATTTAGGGGTTTATAATTTTAGCCAATTCTTCCAGCCCTTCCACAATTATGGGTGATGGATGATCTGTTAGATCGGTATTAAAGAATGGTATAATGAAGGAGTAACCCTCCTTGAAGATATTGTTCTGAAATTTGCAATCGAACATGGAGATGTGCAGTTCGCTGTTGTTTCGGATAGAGTTGGTGGAGACAAATCCCACGAAGAAACGCTTGGTCGCATTGCCTGGGCGTCTGGAGTCAAAATTGCCTATCATCACTACGACGAGGAATTATCAATGCTCGGTTCTGCCTCTGCAATTTTTTCTGATTTCCCATCCCACAGGTGTATCAGGTAATCCTTTTGTTCTTCAAACTTCAAAGCCTGATCTTCGACAAGAGCCTCTGCTTCCCGAGATGACATGTCCCGGCTTTCTCTTATGAAAGAAGCCACTCGACAATAATATAGCGGAGTCATCAGATCGACAAGTTTGTGTCGGTTAATCTGCCATTCATGAAAAGTGGCTGCAAGTTCGTAGAGGATTTTGACCCAGACATCGGTGGGGAGGTGAAAATTTATAGAGTCCTGTTCTGAAGCCTTCCTGATATGTTCAAAGCATTGCTCACTGAAGATATCCTTCCACAGGACAGAAAACTGCTGGAAGCCGATCTTGAAGTTCTCGATCATTCCATCGATGTTGACATTAATTGATTCCGGCTCCAAATCACCCTCAAAACCAAACGTTTCGACGGATTCACTTCCTCGTACATTTTTCCAGTAGTTTTCATATTCCTCCATGAGATAGAATACAGTCCACATTACCTGGCGGAACATGGGGGCAAGATGCTGAGCAGGATCTTTCGCATCGTGGATTTTAACACCGAGATTCGATTGGCAAATTTTAAAATTGTGAGTTATAACATTCGTGGTCATCCAGATATCAATACCGAAGCGAGCCACATCCGTTCCCCAGACATCCTGTTCAATATAGAACTTGACCACATCCCCGGAAAGGGCGAAGTCTCCACCTATAGGCTGGCGTATCCGCTTTCCGTAAAGGGCCCTTGTCAGATTATATACAATATTGTTGGTTATGGTACCGTCATATTTGTGCCGTACATAAACAGGCGCAACGAACTGATATCCCCTTTCCAGTACGGGATCGAGAAGATATTTTACCCAGTCCGGAGTGATGCTGCGAAGGTCTGAATCGACAACGGCACATGCCTTAATCTTAAGTCTATTGGCTGCTTCAAAGACAGATCGCAGAGCCGTGCCCTTACCGGCAGGTCCCCGGTATATTGTCACAACCTTTTCCTGCCATGGTTTAATCTGAAACTCCCTGGCTACTTCACGAGTATCATCGGTTGATCCACCATCGGCGATGAAAATCACGCCTCTCATATCATTATAATGTTTGGCAAGGCCATGAGTGATCATCTGGATCACATGCTCGACCGTTTTCTCGTTGTTGTAACAGGGTATGCCAATCATAATGTCGGCAGATTCGATTTCTTCAATCCGCTTTGAACCATAGGGCCTCAGAGCTGTATCATAGTGCATGTTGATTATAGAACCTCCCGTTTCATCTTATTTCGCACACATTATATCATATTTCAATAGAATTTCAAGAAATAATACATTTGGCTCATCTTCTCCACCGAACTCGATGTTATCAAGAAAAAATCCATAATGGTTATTTCTGTGCACAGAACCCGCTTGTCTTTGTCATATCTTATAATTTCCTCTTATTGAGGTTATGATTCTGGTAGTGCATTGGTCCCGGTTACTGTGTTGCCCGTGTGTCATTGAAATAAAATTTAAAGCTTGCTGGTTTCTAATTATTTTTAAATGGGACTCCAGGGTGTATAATTTTAGCCAATTCTTCCAGCCCGTCCACAATTCTGGGCGATGGATGATCTGTCAGGTCGGTGTTTAAGATATAAATCCTGTTATTTTTGACTGCCGGAATATTTTTCCACCTTTTCCACTTGTCCCTGACCAGCTCAAAATTCTCTCCTCTCTTCATTGATGATACAACGATAATCTCCGGTTGCCTGACTATGATTTCCTCTATACTGTAGCGGGGATATCTTGTCGTCTCATTTCCTGAGATATTTATTCCACCTGCCAGCGTTATCAGCTTATTGTGAAGTGTATCTCTCCCGACGGTAACAATAGGATCAATCCCTATCTGGAAAAAGATTCTCGGTTTTTTCAAACATGCGGTTTGCGAAACAACGGTACTAACCCTCTCGCGGAGGCTGCGAACCAGGTCTTTCGCCACGTTATCTCTCCCCGTTATCCTGCCGATGTCCAGCACCATCTCGAATATCTCTTCAAGACTCGCCGGATTGATCATATATACAGGAAATCCGATTCTCTCCAGTTGTTCAATCGTCTCCTTTTTGTTTCCATCGGCAGTGCCTATAATCAGATCCGGATTAAGAGAGACAACCTTTTCAAGAGAGATGCTGACATAACTACCGACGCGTGTTTTTGACTTGGCCGCCTCAGGGTAATCGCTGAACGTTGTTACCCCGACAATCTCCTCATCCAGACCGAGGGCGAAAAGGGTCTCCGTTATACTGGGCGCAAGAGATACTATACGCTTTGGCGATGGAGGAATGTTTACTTTTCTTCCTGTTTCATCAATGTATTCATCGGCATAAACTCCCGGTGAGAAAAGAAGAATTAAAAACATCAAAAAAACTTTTATTCTGTAATTGTACAAAAGCATCCTCAATGAGCCTCCCCGGTAAGGAATATGTTTATGAAATCATGCCAGCCTCTTCAGACCACCAACCACATCTCCTTTGAAATGGAAGCGTATCACCTTACGGCCTTTATCGAGGAGAGCCTGTCGGTCTCCGAGAGCCTGGGCGGCCTTGAGCACACCAAAAGTCATGGACGAATCAGATGACCCTGCTTCTTCAGGAATGGGAATGTCTGTTTGATCATCGGCAGTAAACTGTATAAAAAGTCCGTGGCCTGCGTCGCCTTTGTGCAGTTGACCGGTAGAGTGCAAAAAACGCGGTCCATAGCCGACTGTGGTTGCCAGCCGAAATCGGTCGCGAAGCCCGGCACGAAGGGTTTGTAACACTGCCTCAATCTCAGCAGTCGGCTGAAGATATGCCTGGAGCGCTATATATGCCCCCGGTCCGGCCTGCTCGAGGAAGGCAATCAAAGCTGATTCCGGACTGTTCGCCTTCACATCACCGTAAACAGAAATGCCTTGCCCGCTAAAGGTCGGCGTTTCCTCTGGAAGTGATCCTTTTGCTTTATAATCGGCCGTTATCTCACGTGCATGTATCTTGGCAGCTTCCACATCGGGCTGATCAAAAGGATTGATACCCAAACGGTAACCAGCTACAGCTATGGCCATCTCCCACAGAAAAAACTGTCCGCCAATGTCGTAACGATCATGCAGAAACAGACGTACAACAGGATGTCCGGCCTTTTCCAAAGCTGTAAGAAATGCATCATTTGTCTCATCTCCGTCAAGACAAAGAGAGACAAAGAGACGATCATCGCCGTAGACGGCAGGTGAGCCAACTTGCTCACCAACCACCGGCAGGATTCCCTTACCCTCCTTACCGGTACTTTCAGCGATAAGCTGCTCCACCCAATCACCAAAACTCGCAATCCGGGGTGAGCTAATGAGGGTTGCCTTGTCCCTCCCTGCTTTAGCCAGTTCCCCCAATGCCACACCAAGGCTGCCACCATTGTTGTTGCCTGCAACAGGACAATTGCATGCCTCACAGTTGCAGGCCATTGTCACGGCACGGTCAAGTAAAGTCTGTATGTCCATACCGATGAGCGCCGCCGGGACAAGTCCAAAGTAAGAGAGTGCGGAATAGCGGCCGCCGATATTTGGATCATTTAGAAAACATTCACGAAAGTGGTAGCGCTCAGCGAGTTCTGTAAGTGAACTGCCCGGATCTGTGATGGCAATAAAGTTTTCTCCGGCCTGATTCTCACCTAAAGAACTGCTAACCCAGTTATAGAAAAACTTGAAGAACGAAAGGGTCTCAACCGTGGTACCTGACTTAGTTGATACAATAAAGAGGGTGCGGGCAGGATCAAGCCGTTTGGCATGAGCCAATACAGCGCCAGGGTCGGTGCTGTCGAGTATGGCTAAATTAAGAAAACCTTCTTTCGCGCCACAGGTCTTTTGAAAAACCTCCGGAGCAAGACTGGACCCGCCCATGCCAAGCAGCAGGGCATCAGTATAGCCACTACCACGGACATCATCTGCCAGCGCCTCAAGGCGCTTAATGTTATCAACCATTATCTCAGGGGTGTGAAGCCACCCCAAACGGTTCGTAATCTCGGCGGGCTCAGGTCTCCAAACGGTGTGATCATGAGCCCATATGCGCGACATCACCTTTTCATCCCTCAATTCGACCAGGGCATTTTCTATTTTACTTTGATATGAAGTCAATTTATACGAGGTATCCTGCCAGTCAGCCATCAACTTTTCCCCAAAACCCTCAAATTACTTACGTTATTCTTCGAATTCGCTCGCAAAAAGTCTTTTTTTGTCACCCAAAATCATGTCCTGAACTTGTTTCAGGATCATTCAGGGTCTCTAACTTACTGAGATAATTAGATGCTGAAACAAGCGAGATCCTGAAACGAGTTCAGGATGACAAATGGTGCAGTTTATGACTTTTTACGAGACTATCAACCTTTCTGTTGCAGAATTTTGCTTTATTTATTCAGTAGTTGTCCGTTCATCAATTTAACAACAGCAAATCCGGAAAAGTAATCTATGACATTGAGGCAGCCGAAGTCCTGTTCAATAGAATAGAAATTTTCCAGGTCAAGGTTCATGGCATCTGCAAGGATTACTCGATTGACTCCTCCGTGAGCAACCAGGACAACGTTTTTCCCGTGGTTTGCATCGAGTATCTCCTTTACGGCGGGAATTACCCTTCCGGCCAGTTCCCCGATACTCTCCCCTTCCGGCACCCTGTAATCGACTATTCTCATTCTACGCTCATTCAGGGCGCCGGGAAATTGCTCTTCTATCTGATCGATGTTCAACCCTTCCCACAGGCCAAAATTCAATTCTCTGAATGCGCTGTACTGCTCGGGGATCAAGCCGTGGGCTTTGGCAATTATCGCTCCTCCTCTTATGGTGCGGATCAAGTCACTGGAATAGACGGCCGCCAGATTTTCATCTCTCAGTCTATCCGCTACGGCCCCCATCTGCCCGATTCCGAGTTCCGTTATATCAACATCATTATGACCATTACACGTCCCATCCAGATGATTCGTCACCTGGCCATGTCTTACCAAATATAATCTGGTATGAATATCCACATTCCTCTCCGTCCTATGCGCCAAAAAGTCCACATATCATAAGAAGTGTAACAACCTCGTTGATCTCATTCCCTGCACCCATGATATCCCCCGTTACCCCCCCGATACGCCTTTTGAAAAAGAGACCGAGAAGAAGTGTTATGGCTGCGATAAGAAGCATTATCACCAATCCCCTCAGTTGAAAGAGACCAATTAGTATGACTGCAGGTCTTAGTGTGCAGATAACGTATTCTTTTCTCCCCGCACACCGGGTAAACACCAGGGCTGTTCCGTTTCCGGATCTGGCATAACTGAAGCCGGATGCCAGCTGAACCGTTGACCACCTC
>JAUSPI010000098.1 GCA_030655775.1 Syntrophales bacterium | reverse complement strand
TCCATGAGTCATTTTCTGGCACTACAAATGACGTTTCAGGCTACCTGCAATCGTAAGGTATTGTAATTAAACATATCATGTTTTCTTGCCTGCCAGATTTCGGCAATTTTCAGGGCGCAAATCATGAATTTGGGTTAAGTTTTTTTGATTATATGTTAACTTGCTATATCGACTTATTATAAATATCAAAGTTGGGTTGAATACTATTCTACGGCTGATATTCTCTTCAATTCTTACCTGCTGATAAACGGGGCTGGTTAGCTGCTGGTTAGCTGAAAGCCTTTTCCTCTTATTGCTCTTCAACTTTTCTTTAATATTCGCCGATACTCTTAATAGAAGATACCAAAGGTCTGTTGTAATATTTCAAACTACGAACATGCATTTATACCAACCAAAAAGGAGGAGCATTAACAAATGAAAGGAAGATCAAAACAGTATTCGTTATCCCTTAACTTCGAGGATATTTCACTGCCGCCAATAAAAGACATCTTAATCCTCGGAACCAAATGTTCTCAGGGGAAGTTCGGTGTGGCAAAATGTTTTCAGCTATTGTCTCCTGACAATTTCGAACTCATCGAAATTGATGATGATATTGTACAGGGGCTAATTATAAACAAGCGGATACTAAAACGCATACCGGTTGACCATATAATAGATATCCTGAGACGTGAAGTATTTCCTTACATCAGTGCAGGAGATACTGTAAAAGTCGATATTAATATTGTAACATACATTAACAATATAAAGGTTTCTTCTGAATAAAACCATGAAGATTAGTAAGATCATACGGTCTGTATATGAATGCACTTCGCCCGAGGAAGGAATTGCGTCAGTCCAAAACAGGCTGTTTAAAAACCGGTTTCTTGTTGTCATGGATGGTGACGAGTTCAGGGGCGTTGTCACAGCTGACGACATTGTGCAATCTCCCTACCAGCTTATTGAAGACTGCCTTTCCCCGAAACCTCGTTTGGAAAGCACTGACAGCATCGAGTCGGTGCTGGCCAATATGCGAGAAACCGGCAGCTTTGTCCTGCCCGTGTTCGAGGACGGTAAATTCATCGGTGTAATCGTCGAGACCGATATCATCGAATCTCTGATTGAACATCGTGACAAACTTACAAAGACAATTGTTGAAAAAAATGACGACGTGTCAAGGATCGATGCGCTGCTGTATAGCGAGAGTGAAAAGCTCAAAGCAGTTCAGGAAGATAAAAAACGAACTGAGGACATGTTAAGTCTCATTACTGCTAACATGTCCGACATGATTGTCCTTACTGATACGAACGGAATACTCCAATATCACAGTCCGTCTAATAGGATAGTTCTGGGATATGCTCTGAAAGAAACAGTCGGTAAATCTGTTTTCGATTTTGTGCACCCGGAAGACATGGAGAGAGTTGAATGTATTTTTAAAAATGCTGTTGCCACATCTACGCCGGGAAGAGCTGAGTACCGTGTCAGACATGCCGATGGTCACTACATCTGGGTTGAAACAATCGGGAATTTTGCAAAAGATGAAAATGGTCGAGTTCAAGGAATCATACTAACTTCCCGCGACATGACCGAGTGGAAGCAGGTAAAGGAGGCGCTCAAGGAGGCAAACGCTTACAATCGCAGTCTCATCGAGGCGAGCCTTGACCCTCTCTTCACTATCAGCCATGACGGCAAAATCACCGATGTAAACACCGCCACCGAACGGGTGACTGGCTACACCAGGGATGCCATGGTCGGCACCGACTTCTCCAACTACTTCAGCGACCCTGAAGGGGCCCGCGCCGGATATTGCCAAGTCTTTACGGAAGGACATGTGCGCGATTACCCGCTCGAGATTCGCCACCGCGACGGGCACGTGACCCCTGTCCTCTATAACGCTACCATTTACCACAATAAAAAAGGTGAGGTGTCTGGTATCTTCGCTGCCGCACGCGACATCACCGAGCGCAAGCAGGCAGAGGGGGAATTGGAAAGGCATCTAAAGCATCTTGAGAGCATGGTTAAGGAACGAACGGTGGAGTTGGAAACCAAGAACATGAACCTTCAGGAACTCAATACGGTGCTGAAGGTTCTCTTGAGACAACGGGTAGATGATAAGAAGGACGTGGAAGAGAAATTCGTGATGAATGTACGGAATCTGGTTGTCCCCTTTGTGGAACAGATGAAAAAAGGGAGTCTCGATGTCGGACAGCGACTCAATCTTGATATCATAGAAGCACATCTCCATAATATTGCAACGCCCCTGCTGAAAAACATACGGCAGTTCAATCTTACTCCCCAAGAAATCAAGGTGGCTGTGCTCGTAAAAGATGGCAAGCCAACAAAGGAAATTGCAGAAATATTGAGGATAGCCACAGGATCAATAGATATCCACAGAAAAAATATCAGAAAAAAACTCGGGTTGAGCAACAAAAAGGCAAATCTTCAATTATATCTTGAAAATCTTGAGCAATAGGTAATTCTACCCCCCATTATTCATAAGAAAATATCTTATTGACATTCTGTATTTTTCTTTATTTACTTCACAAGTACCAACTTCTGAAATAAGGAAAATCGGTAGAGAATGAAATTATGAGAGCTTTGCACAATCAGCTCTCCGTCATTGCGAGTAGCACCTGCAAGGGCGCTACGAACTGGATGTGATCGACCTGTACCAACAGCCGCAACTGGCACAGGGCGAGCAGATCATCGCCGCTCCGACATTCATCAAGAAATTGCCCCTCCCGCTGCGCCGCATCATCGGCGATATGTCGAAGACCGAACGCGTGCTAGTGGGGCTGGATTTGAGGAAGAAGACCTGATTGCAGATTGCGGAATGGCGGTTGCGGGTTGAAATCCGAAATCCGCAATCTGCAATCCGAAATGGAGTAATCCGAAACAGGGAGTTGACATGCTCAAGAAATCTACAAGCAGAACACAAAAACAGCTTGTCGCTGAAAACGAAGACCTGCGCGCGCGGCTGGACGAAGCCGAAGAGACTTTGCGCGCCATTGGCAGCGGCGAGGTGGACGCGCTCGTCGTCTCGGGCGTGGACGGCGAGCAGCTCTTTACGCTCAAGGGCGCCGATCATTCTTACCGGATACTGATCGAGAATATGGGCGAAGGCGCGCTGACCCTGACGGCGGAGGGCGTGATTCTGTATGCCAACCGGCGCTTTGCCGAGATGCTCAAGACACCGCTTGAAAAGGTGATCGGTTCCACAATCCACACCTGGGTTGCCCCAGACAGTCAGCAAATTCTTCAGTCACTGCTGATAAAAGGCGCAGACGAAAAACGCCGCGAGCAACTTGTACTTACCGCCAGCGACGGAACACCGGTGCCGGCCTCTCTTTCGGTGGGCAACCTGCCCATCAACGAGATGCCCGATTGCTTGTTCCTGGTGGCAACCGACCTGACCGAGCAGAAGCGCAGCGATGCAATCGCAGCCTCCGAAAAGCTGGCGCAGGAGTTGCTCGCGGCTTCCAACCAATCGCGCCTTGCGCTACAGAGCGTGATCGAAGACCAGAAGCGGGCGGAGGAGTCGCAACGCCAAAGTGAAGAGAACTTCCGCCGTTCTCTGGATGACTGCCCGCTGGGGGTGCGCATCGTGACTGCAGAAGGTGAGACAATTTATGCTAATCGGGTAATTCTGGATATCAATAGTTGCAACAGCCTTGAGGAATTGAAAACAACCCCCGCAGAAAATCGCTATACTCCGGAGAGTTTTGCCGAGCACCAGATAAGAAAGGAAAAAAGAAAACGAGGTGATTATGACCCGTCCGAATACGACATAAGCATCGTAAGGAAAGACGGTGAACTCCGCCATCTTCAGGTTTTCCGCAAAGAAGTACTCTGGGATGGTGAAAGACAGTTTCAGGTATTATATAACGACATCACCGACCGCAAGCGTGTGGAGGAAGCGCTGCGGGAGAGCGAGGAGAACTATAGAAATCTTTTTGAGAATGCCAACCAGGCCATTTTTGTAGTTCAGGATGATAAAGTGGTATTTCTCAATCCGGTGTCCACCATGATGATCGGTTATTCCGGTGAGGAAATCATGGCAAGACCATTTATTGAGTTCATCCACCCGGATGACCGGGACATGGTTATCGACAGATATATTAGGCGAATGAAGGGCGAGGAGCTTCCTCACCTCTATTCTTTTCGGATTATCCACAGAGACGGTAATATCAGGTGGGTAGAACTGAATGCCGTTTTGATAAACTGGAAAGGGAAAACAGCCACTCTGAATTTCCTGACTGACATCACCGACCGCAGAAAGGCCGAGGAAGAACTGAAGATCAGCCGTGAGCACGTTGCAATGATTAACAAGATTTTAAGGCATGATTTAATAAATGACCTGTCCGTTATCAGGAGCGCCCTGAGACTTTATGGAGAAACGAGGGAAGAGAGGCTCCTCAAAGAGGCATCTGGCCGTGTCGGGAAGAGTGTTGATTTGATAAGAAGTATGAAGGAGCTTGAGATTTTCATTTCGTCCCGCAGAGACCTTAAGCTGTACAATATCGGAAGCACGATAAAGGAAGTAATGAAGAGCTATTCCTCCATCCGGTTTACGATTGAAGGGAAGGGGCAGGTTCTTGCCGATGAGGCCCTGAGCTCAGTAATAGACAACATAATAGCCAACGCCACAATTCATGGGAAGGCTGACAGGGTAGAGATAAAGATAGAAAAAGCAAGGGATATGTGTGAAATCAGGATTGCCGATAATGGGATCGGGATTCCTGACGAGATAAAGGGAAGGATTTTTGAAGAGAACTTTGTATTTGGTGAAGATGCCCATACAGGCGTGGGATTGCATATAGTAAAGAATACCATAGAAAATTATGGTGGAAGTGTTCGTGTTGAGGACAACACACCGAAAGGCGCTGTTTTTGTGCTTAAGATGAAAGGTGTGAAGTGAGTTGAAGACCTGATCTCATTAACAGTCGGAGATTCCCCGCAACTTGTTGCGGGGAGCTTCAAAAATGCTTTTGTATTATTTCCCCCAGAGGGAGGCGAAGCGTCGCGCGATCTCGCAGTGCATCTCTATTCCGATAGTGAGCGCGTCATCGTTAAAATCAAACTTCGCGTGATGATTACGCGGATAGTCTGTAGCTTCCGGAGGTCTAATGCCGAGAAACCAGAATGTTCCAGGAATCTGCTCGGTATAATAGGCAAAATCTTCACAACCCATCAGTGGGGGATGGTTTGCCTTTACCAGCTTTTCCCCTATAATATCCTGTGAAATTTTCTCAAAAATGGCTGTACTTTCCTTATGGTTTACAAGGACAGGATAACCTTCTTCGATTGTGACGGTGGCATCTGCTCCAAATGCTTTGGCAGTCTGCTTTGATAACTCTTTGATCTGTTCAGCGGTTTTTTTAAGCACCCTGGGTGAAAGAGCGCGAAATGTCCCTTCCATGACAGCTTGATTGGGAATGATGTTTGTTGCTGTGCCGGCATGAAATTTTGCCACGGTTACGACTGAACTTTTGAGTGAATTTGTTGATCGGGACACAATGGATTGGAGGGCATTGCCTATTTGCATACCGACATAGATAGGATCAATACAAATATGAGGATATGCTGCATGTCCTCCTTTCCCATGAACGGTAATTTTAAAATTCCCGCTTCCTGCCATTGCCGACCCTTTACAAACGGCGACTTCTCCAAGCTGAAGCCCTCTTCCCGAGTAACAGTGGAGTCCGAATATCGCATCCACCTTCGGATCTTCCAGTGCTCCTTCCCGGCACATTAGCTGTGCTCCGGCATCGAATTCCTCGGAGGGTTGAAAGATAAATTTTACCGGCCCTTCTAATTCATCCTGGTTTTTTGCCAATACGAGTGCGGAACCAACCAGGCAGGTAGTGTGACCATCGTGTCCGCACGCATGCATATATCCGGGTCGCTTGGAGGCGTACGGTTTATTCGTCTCTTCCTGTATTGGAAGGCAGTCCATATCGGCGCGGAGAGCAACGCAGGGTCCGGTTTTATTCCTTCCCAAGGTGGCTACTATTCCTGTTCCAGCGATATTTTTTCTGATATGTATATCCGGAATCTCCTCCAGTTTTTGCAGGACTTTTCCGGCTGTTTCAAATTCTTTGAATCCTGGTTCAGGGTTGGAGTGAATATCTTGTCGAAGCTCGATCATTGAAGGAATAATCTGTTCAATGAGCTGTTTTACCTTTCTCTTTTCCATGATCGCTCTACCTCATCGTCCGGTTGGCATTTGTTCTTTTGCATAATACAAACAAGGTCATTGCGAGCGATAGCGAAGCAATCTCCAATCCACTGTAATTATGAAAGATTGCCGCGTCGCTCTGCTCCTCGCAATGACTAAGGCCGTAATTATACAAAGGTTTTAGCTTGACAGTTTTATTCTTTCAAACTCTCGCTGTACTCGGCAATATTTTCACAGTGATCCGATATCCTTTCGAGATTTAATAGTATTTCGAGAAAAATAGGACCGACTGCAGCCTGGCAGATTCCCATGTGAAATCTCTCCAGATGTCTTTCAGTGGCTTCTTTCACTTTAATATCAATTTTTTCCTCTCGCTCGAAAATTGATCGTATCTTTTCTTCGTCCCTCCTCTCAATAAGCGAGACGGCTTCTTCGAGATTTTTGAACGTCAACTCTTGAATTTCCTGCAGTTCGTTCTCTGCCGGTTGAGAAAACGGTATTTTTGTCTTATATTTGTTTTCAGATAGTTCAACCAGATTTACACAGTGATCGCCGATCCTCTCAATATCGCCAATCATTCCTGCATAAGAAAAGAATCTGTTTGACTGCTCCGGCGAAAAATGACCGCTGGGAATTTTGCACAGATATCCGGATATTTCTCTGTATAGATTATCTACTATCAATTCGACATAGAGGATATTTCTCTTTTCCCCGGAACTGAAGTCAGATATCAGAAGTAAACTCTCGGAAAACATTTTTTGAGCAAGGATGATCTGTCTCTGCAGCTCTTTTTTGACGCATTCCAGAGCATCTTCGAGTTTAGACAAACATTTTTCATCGAGGAATATAGGCCAGATCGGCAAAACTTCTTCCTTGCCGGGCAGGATTTTTTCAATCAACCGTGCAAACGGCTTGAGGAGAAATATAAAGATGATGACTATCAGAAAATTAAACATAACATGACCAAGGGCAATCTGTTGGGCAACGTTTGAAGAAAGGCCGTTCAGAACCTTTATAAAAACAGGCAAAATGCAAAGACAAATTACTGTTCCAAAGAATTTGAAAAGTAAATGAGAAAGTGCGCTCCTCTTTCCGCCTGTATTGGCGACGAGACCTGCCAGGATGGCCGTGACTGCTGTTCCGATATTTGCCCCGAAAATGATAGGGAGGGAATTGTCAATGGTTATCAATCCCTGTTGGGCGAGGATAACAAGAATGCTGATCGGTATGGCCGAAGCCTGGACGACTGCCGTAAAGAACAGGCCGGCGGCAACGCCGAGCAGTGGGTTTTTTGTTTCCTGAAAGAAAGTAACAAAGGCAGGATTGTTCTTCAAGGGCGCGGTTGCCTCGGCTGCTACACTCAAACCAAAGAATATCAGACCAAAATAGAACAGTGCTTCACCGATTGTTTTCCAATATCCTTTTCCTAAAAGCCACAGGATACCACTGAAAACTATAAAAACAGGAGAAATGTCGGTAAACTTCCAGACTACAAGTTGTATGGTAAAAGTCGTTCCGATACCGGCACCCAGTATTATGCCCAGGGAATGGTAGAAGCTGATCAGGCCGGCACTGACCATCCCTACGACAAGGGCAGAGGTTGCCGAACTGCTTTGAAAAAGAATGGTTGAAATAGTACCGGTAATTACGCCGTAGATCGGTTTTTCGATGGAATATCTGAAATATTCACGAATCCGGATGTTATTGAAGAGTCTCTTTATCTCGGCACTCAGCTTAAACATCCCGAACAGAAAGAAGACCAATCCGGTCGCAAAGAGTATAAGCCCTTTAATCATGTTAAAATTCCTGACGTATATCTTTAAGGATAAGGAATAGACGATCAGCGTCTACCGTTTTGCTGAAAACTGATTTCTGAACACCTGTCTATTTTTTATCATAGATGCTCAGAATTTAGAAGCATTTAAAGATCCCTAAAATAGACATTGAAAATAAAGACTGTCCTCCCCATCCCGTAGGACAGCCGTCTCGGCTGTCTAAGCGATTCACCATTATGGACAGGCGGGACGCCTATCCTACTGTGTTGGAAGGGTCAATGTCTATTTTGGGGAAGATGATTCTTTTATGAAACAGCAGGGATGCCCTCGTGCAAAGTTTATCATCTAATGTATACACGCTTTTTATATATTTCATAAAGAGACTTTCTCATTGACACAGGAGTCATTTTCCTATACTTCCTCATCTATAAAAAAGTAAATTTTTGTATCTTGCCATAAAGGCAGTCAATGATATTGCGGCTCTTTTGGGTAGCCGCATTTTATTTTTTTAAAAGTACCGTATAGATATTAACGAAGAGAAGAGTTGGGCCATGAAGTTAGTACAAGAAAACTGTGGTGTTTTCGGTTTATATTCAAAAAGAGAGTGTGTTTACGATATTTACCGGGGGATTGATTTCCTTCAACATCGTGGACAGGAATATTGCGGAATTTCTACTTTTGATCCGGATGTCAAGAAGGCAACCCAGATTGATTTCCTTAAACTGAAGGAACAGGAATATGAAGATGAAGCATCTTTCGGTCAGGAAATAAATCACGTCACTCACCACGGCAAGGTTATTAATACCTTTACCGATGAAGAATTAAAAAGTTTAAATGGCAATTGGGGTATAGGGCATGTAAGCCTCTGGGAAAGACAACCGATGAAGTGGCAGACCAGACTCGGGGGGATTGCCGTCGCTTTCAGCGGTAAAGTTATTAACGCTGATGACCTGATGAAAGAAATAATGAGTCAGGGAATCTCTTTTTACAAAGGTTACGACATAGAGATAATTTCCAAGATTATCATAGAAAAACCCGATATTGTCAGCGGCATTAGTGCACTTGCCGAGAAGATCAAAGGTTCCTACTCACTGGTGGTTTTAACCAAAGACGGAATCTATGCGGCTCGTGATATTTATGGAGTTCGACCGCTTATGCTGGGTATGGATTCTGAACGGTATGCGGTAAGCTCCGAATCCCGTGCCATCAAGAATCTGGGCATGGAGGTTTTTCGGGATGTACGTCCCGGTGAGATCGTCCTTATAGACCACAAAGGGTTTCAAACCGTGGGGCAGGTGGATTCGCCACGCAGTGCACATTGCGCTTTCGAGTGGGCATATACGGCGAGCATTGATTCCATTATAGATGGTGTTTATGTACAGGAGGCTCGAAGCAATTTGGGTGAAACCCTTGCCCAAAGAGATATGGACGAAGGGGATTTGACGGCTGATCTTGTTGCACCCGTTCCAATGTCGGGGATAGGCCACGCACTCGGATATCACAAACGCTCTAAGATTAATTACCAGGAAGTGTTTCTCTATCATCGCTATGCCGATCGCAGTTATATGCAGGCAACACAGCTTGCCCGCGAAAAGATGGCAGAGCGAAAGCTGTCTGTGCTTCCCTATGCAGTTAAAGGGAAAAAGATTGTTCTGTGTGATGACTCAATCGTTCGGGGAACTCAAATTTTGAACAAGGTGAGAGATTTAAAGGAGGCAGGCGCCAAAGAGGTGCATGTACGTATTGCCTGTCCCCCTCTGATGTACCCATGCGATTACGGTATATCGACCCGCTCTTATGAAGAGTTGGTCGCCCGGCATTATATGAAAACGGGACATATTACCTCTATGGACGATCTGAAGAAGATGGAGGCATGGATAGCAAAACAGATAGATGCAGACTCCGTTAAGTATAACACGATTGATGCCTTTGTTTCGGCCCTTTTGATTCCGAGAGAAGGTTTGTGTCTGAAGTGTTTTGACGGCGTGTTCTCTGTTAAAAATACATAGAGATAGTATCCCCTCAAATAAAACCGATCTCTTCAGCATACTCAAACTGTCTTTTCCATGGAACATGAGGATATGTCTTGTTGAAGGGTTCTTCTTCTATACGTTCCATCGATTTTCTATCTAAGAGTACAGGATGGTACCCTCCCAGGAAACCCAGGTCTTCGGCTATTTTAGGATTATGCCCGGGCATGCAATCGCAGTCGGCAGTTATTGTAAGGAGGGAATTTACCAGCAGGGTCCTGTCCTTGATACGCTTCCACACTGCCGCGGCTGTTTCAACCAGTTTTTCCTGAAAGACCTTTTCGTCAGTATTCCAGAAAATTTTTAGCGCGAGTTGAGGGCATAGTGCAATGCACTGAGCGCATCCGATGCATTTCTCTAAGTCATATTCAGGATATTCATCCCCGGAGATTGTTGCAGCACCGGTGGGGCAGGAATCGACGCAAATGCCGCATCTGGTACACTCTTCCCTGTTCAAAACGGGATGCGCATCAGAGTGCATCCTCTGTTTCTGTGCCCGTGAGGCGAATCCCATGGAGATATTTTTTATGGCACCCCCGAATCCGGCAACCATATGTCCCTTAAAATGGGAAAAAATAAAAAACCCGTCCACCTTTTCCAAAAGCTCGGCAACCTGTACAGTTTCAAAATGCTTGAACCGTGCATCTATGTCGATTACATTTTTGCCGTCCATTCCATCCCCTATCGCGACCGGGCAGCCAAGGTACTCCTCTGTAAAGCCATGTTCTGCTGCTGTTTTAAGTGAGTCTTTTCCCGTGCGACGGCCGCCTGAATAGAGGGCGGTAGTATCGAAAATGAGAGGAATTGTTTCATGCTCCTTTAGCCACTCTACGATTTCTCTGGCGTACCGTGGATGCAGATAACTTGTATTCCCCTTTTCTCCCCAGTGAAGCTTGATGGCAACCGAGTCACCTTTTCGGAAAGGGGACTCCAGGTTATAAAGGAGTGAACGGAGAGAGACAATATAATTTTCGATGTTACCATCGGTTTTTTGGAAGATGGGTTCATCCATTTTATCATCCGTTTTTTTGCATAAATCTCAGCTGATAATCGATTTATAAAATTCGTCGGGGGATTTCCCGATAGACAATTGTTCAAACGGGCACATTCCATCCCTTTTTCTATTAAAAATATAGGGCACCACTTTTAGGAAATAACTGGGAATGCCATGTTGGTTCAATGTTTCTAAAGCGTACCTGCTTCCAATCCGGGAATATATCTTTCTGCAGCGTATTCTTTCCAGAAGTAACGCAGCCGCGTTGCCGACCACACGGTCAAAAACGGTGACTTCATCGGTACATGGGCTAAACTGTTCAATGTAGTCCAGAAGTGATGCAATCCCCTTTTTTTTGGATTGAAAGATCGAGATGTTAGCTTTTAAGACCCAGAGTGTATCGTCGCTTTTTAGAAATGACTTAAAGAGATCATTCATGATGTCCGGATGTTGAAGAGATTTTCTCTAAAACTATGGAGATTGTGGGTAGAAAGACCAGCTGTATTGCAATTCCGGGCCACCCCTGCTTTATTGCCTGCCATACTAAAACAGGGGAATTTGAGTCACCTGACCAATGCATTATTAATAAGGCTAATGCAGCAGCTAATCTCCCAACAACCATTGCTCCAAGGAGTGACCAAAAAACGTTCAGTTTGAACCGCTCACGGAAAAGACCCGCTGACAGTCCGTAGAATGAAGCCTCGATGACGATTGTGGGAAGCCGTTCCAGGAAGGGCATTCCTGAGAAACCGTAACTTACAAGCGGTGTGAGAATTCCGACCATAATGCCCGCACGCCAGCCAAATAAAAGTCCGGCCAACAAAATGAAGAAAAACATGGGAAGAAATGTAGGGCCGGCTAAAGGGTGAATACAGTGGCAAAGCCATGGTATCGCCACGTCCATTGCTACAAATAAGGTAACAAAGGCATAAAGGCGAAAGTTGGCAAATTTCAGCACGCATGGGAAAGCTGCTTCTCTGTGTGCTAAATGAATAGTGCGTGTTCTGCCCATTTTTATCTTCTCTAAATACTTGTTTTATCTTACTGTTTGGTAAGGAAGTATAGAAGAAAAATAGTTCTGAGTCAAGGGCAAAAGAAATTTCACTCATTGTTTGACAAGTTCGTAAAAAGTCTTTTCATAGCGAATTCGAAGAATCACGCAAGTAATTTAAGCATTTTGGGAAAAAGATGCTGGTAGTGAACGGCGTTAAGAAAATCTAACTGTTTGAGTGCATAAGCACGAGTTTTAGATTTTTAGCCGGGCAATAACAGCATCCACAAAATGGTTCTGAGCGAAGAAAACTGATTTTTTACGAATTTATTAGTGCGAAAAATCTTGATTGGTTCTCAGAATCACACTTTTAAAGTTCTAAACAGTTCCCGGATGGTTGTATAAAGCTTTCCGAATATGTTATTACTAAAAATCTTTGATTATGTGTAATACGGTGGTCGATGGTCGAAAGTAGAAAGGGCATTTCATGAAAGCAATGATTCTTGCAGCCGGTCTTGGAACACGGATGAAATCACTGAGCGCTGACAAGCCGAAGGTTCTTGTCCCGATAGGGAACAAACCGGTCATTGACAGGGTAATAAACTATCTTAAGGGATTCCATGTCAGTGAAATGGTGGTGAACGCACATCACCACCACCAGCAAATTGCAAGATACCTGGGTGACGGCAGATCATTCGGGGCACGCATTCAAGTCCGGGTTGAACCGGAGATTCTGGGAACGGGAGGCGGCATCAAAAACACAGCGGATTTCTGGGATACGGAGCCGTTTGTCGTAATAAATTCGGATATCCTCACAAATATCAATTTATCAAAGGCTTATGATGACCACAGGCGCAACGGAAACCTGGCGACGCTGATCCTTCATGACCAACTGCCGTTTAATCAGATTCAGATTGACAACCGTATGAACATCCTGGATATTACTGTTAATAACCATCCCGGCAGGCTTGCCTTCACCGGCATTCATATTATCGATCCAAAACTTTTGGATTATATCCCCGAGGGCGCCTTTTCGGACATTATCGATTGCTATAGAGATTTGATGCAAAAAGACAAACCGGTCAGGGCCTACATATCGGCGGGACACAAGTGGCGGGATATCGGTACGGTCGAAAATATATTCTTGCCAATAAAGAAGCTTTAGAGGGGGAATCTTTTTTACTGGCGTCTGGTTCTCAGATTCACAGTTCCGTCAAACTCAGGGATTGGGCAATCATTGGTGAGGAAGCGTGTCTTGAACAGGGGGTGGAGATAAGGCGATCCATTCTCTGGGAAAAGGTGACTGTAAAAAGGGGAACAAAGGTCGTCGACAGTATCGTCACCGCCTCTAAAAAAGTGACGCAGGATCTTATCGGTGAAATTTACTAACCCTTTAAGTGCTCTACCTCGTAATTACGGTGACGTATTTTCGGTTTAACCCCCACCCAAACCCTCCCCCTTCAAGGGGGAGGGCAGGGTGGGGGCGGATTATCTATATGTAATAGTATTGATGTATTCGTAAAAAGTCATAAACTGCACCATTTGTCGTCCTGAACTTGTTTCAGCATCTAATTGTTTCAGTAAGTTAGAGACCCTGAAATAAATTCAGGGTGACAAAAAAAGACTTTTTACGAGATCATCAGTATTTATGAAACACACTACTAAGTTAGCGGTGTAGGAGATTTCTCAATTAAGATATCGTTTTAGAATCATGCCGATGGAGGCAAATATGTATGGTCAAACTCTAAAGGACTGTTTTACGGAGAGTTGCCTGGTACATGGGGAAAAGATAGCGATAAGTTTCCTTCGTGAAGGCACAATAGAGACAGAGATCTCCTATAAAAATTTGGATCGGGATGCCAATCGAATGGCAAATACCTTCCTGGATTTGGGGGTTGAAAAAGGAGACAGGGTAATTCTCTTCCTCCAAAAATCTGTGGGCTTTGTGGTTGCGCATCTTGCACTTCAAAAAATAGGAGTTATTGCGGTTCCCTTTAATCCTGAATTCAAAAAATCAGAAATCACATATCTACTTGAGAATGCGGAGGCAAAATTAGTGTTGTCAGGAACAGAACAGGAAGCAACCATAAAAGAAATAGCTCCGGGGCTCACCAATATTGTGGTCCAAACTGAAAGGCCATACCAAGATCTCGATTTTTTTCGCTCCGCCTCGGATAGTGTTCCCCCGGTAGATGTCGGGCCGGAAGATCCGGGTCTTATCATCTACACATCAGGAACTACAGGAAAGCCTAAAGGGGCTGTTCTTAACCAGGGGAATCTTGTTCATGACGCAAAAAACATCGTAAAGATATGGGAGATAACGGAAGCTGACGTGTTTTGTCACTCGCTTCCTCTTTTTCACGTCCATGGACTTAACTATGCCCTTCATACTACCTTAATGGCAGGCGCCCATGTGATCATGCTTGACAAATTTTCACCGGAGAAAGTAATGGAGGTATTGTCAAGAAGAGCCGGAGAATATGTTTGTAACATGTTTATGGCGGTTCCCTCTATGTATGGTAAAATAATAAATTATCTGGGGGAAAAGAAACTGAACTTTGAGCATATGCGATTATGGACATCCGGTTCGGCGCCACTCTCTGTTAAGGATTTTGAGAAGATAAAAGTGATGTTTGGAAATGAACCCGTGGAGCGGGAGGGCATGTCGGAGACGGGGATGAATTTTTCAAACCAGATCAGGGGTATGAGAAAACCCGGCTCTATCGGAGTACCCCTGCCGGATCTCGAGGTGAGAATAGTAGATCCTGACACGTTTGTGGATGTAACTCCCGGCGAAACGGGCGAATTTTGGCTCAAAGGTCCCTCCATTACCGAGGGTTACTGGCGAAAGCCTGAAGTGACGGCCGGCTCATTTGAAAAAGGATGGTTTAAAACCGGTGATCTGGGAAGAGTCGATGAGGATGGATACTATTATCTGACTGATCGCCTCAAACATATTATTATATCAGGTGGTGAAAATGTATCCCCGAAAGAGGTGGAAGTGGTTATAAACCAACTTGGGGATGTGGTTGATTCTTCTGTGGTAGGTATCCCGGATGAAAAGTGGGGAGAAAAGGTTGTTGCAGCCGTTGTTACAAAGCCTGGCTCTAAGGTTGAGGCTGAAGATATTCAGAGGTTCTGCAGGGAACATATTCATAAATGGAAATGTCCCAAGGAGATTGTTTTTCTGAAAGAGTTGCCCAAGAATACTATGGGGAAAGTATTGAAAGAAGAGGTAAAAAAGCTTTTTAGCACTGAGGAGCCAGAAAAACTTGGCCCAGATGATAAGTGTGGATGGGGACTCTGAGAGCCAATCAAGATTTTTCGGTAACAGAGGGATTTAGGGGGATTTTTCCGACAGGGCCTTCTGGTATTCCCCTATCAGGAATTCTCTGCTGACCCCGTGGTCGATAAAATCCCAAGGGAGGATTTCATCAATATCCTTCTGTCGATAGACGTAGAAATCGGGGTTGATATTGACTTCTTTGAAGGCACGGGGCCAATTGCCGTTGTTTTTATGAACGGAAAGGAGTACCTGTCCCGCCGACCTGTCGCCCAGAGACAGAAAGGCCTGGATATAATTCCATTTTGGGAGATCGTGGATTACCTTTATAGATGACTCTTTTCTTAAAGCGGAGCTGATCTTTCTTATCCTTCTTCTCACGAGATTTGTATCCTCAAGACCCTGCCATTGAAAGGGTGTGGCCGGTTTGGGGATAAATTGATTTATGCTGAGAGTAATCATTCTGAATTTCTTTTTTCCTGCCGTATGCTTAATTGCGTGGTATTTGATCTTCTTGGCCAGGTCAACAATTGCATCTATATCCTCCTGAATTTCAGTGGGAAGACCAACCATAAAATAGATTCTTATGTTCAAAATCCCGTTTTCTATTAACAATTCTACACTGTCGAAGATGTGAGATTCTGTAATTTTCTTATTGATCAGGTCTCTCAATCTCTGAGAGCCTGCCTCCGGAGCTAAGGATACCATTTCCACGTCGGCTTTCCGGAGTAACGAAACCATTTCTTTGTTCAATCTATCCAGTCTGAGAGAGCCTATCGATAGTTTCCCGTCCTTTTTCAGTATTGACTGGCAAAGCGAGATAAGATCGGGGTGATCGGATACCGCAGTGCCGAGCAGGCCGATTTTTTTTTGCTGTTTAAGTCCCCTGGTGATAGACTCTTCGAGAATTTCCGGTTCTCTGAATCTCGCAGGTCTGTATACGAAACCGGCGGCACAGAAACGGCATCCCCGTTGACAGCCCCTGCTCACCTCTGACAGGAACATATCCCCGAATTCTGTGTCCGATGCGATAATGGTTTGATCGGTATTAAATGTATTTATATTCCTGACCGACCGTTTTCTGATTCTTTGAGGAAATGAGGGATCCGATGGAGTAAATTCTTTTATGAGACCATCTCTGTTGTACGAAACAGAATAAAATTTCGGAACGTAGGCACCCTCGACCTCTTTTTGCACCCGGGAGAGCGTCTCATGGCGGGAGAGGCCGAGATGGTGGGATTCTTTAAAGATATCAAGAAACTCGGGTA
This sequence comes from Syntrophales bacterium, assembly GCA_030655775.1. NCBI lineage: Bacteria > Pseudomonadati > Thermodesulfobacteriota > Syntrophia > Syntrophales > Syntrophales bacterium. Next base: position 21,318 of record JAUSPI010000098.1, on the reverse strand, counting down.
TCGCCTCTTCTCCTTCTCCTAAAATAAAAAGATCGAAAAAATCGGCCAGGGGTTCAGGGTTAAGGGTAACCGAAATACCGCCCCCGATGATAAGAGGTTCTTCTCTTCTCCTTTGATGGGCAAGAAGATCGATTCTCGACATAGCAAGAATTTTTAAGATATTAGGATAATCGTTTTCGAAGGAGATGGAAAAAGCAATGATATCAAAATCCGCAAGGGGTTTCTGAGACTCCAGACTAAAAAGGGGAGTCGATTTCGAGATGAATGTGGCTTCATCGTCGGGATCGGGAAGGAAGACCCTTTCACATAAGAATGAAGGGTGACTGTTGAAAAGGGCATATAGAGTTTGAAATCCGAGGTTTGACATTCCTGTCCGATAATAATGAGGATAGGCAAGACAAACAGTTGTTCTATTGCCCCATAGATTTTTTTGATAACCTTTCTCCTTAGACAGAATATTTCTGTATCTTTTTTTGAGCTTCCAGGACATATCGTCAGTGGTCGGTGGTCAGTTGGCGGGGATCAGCGATGGTTCAACCATCCTTGATCCTCTATCCTTTACCTTTCACCTTTCACCTTTCACCTTTTTTCAGTCTGCCTGTTTTCTCAGGAATGTCGGGATTTCAAAATCGCCTTCCGCACTGTCATCTATCAGTCCCATCCTGACTACATTAGGATTATCTACACTTCTTTCCTTCCTGATAAAGGCAGGTGTAGACAGGTCCTCTCTTTTATACCCGCCGAGATATGATGCACCTGTTATATCCTGTCTCTTTTTCTCGGCCTTTTCAAATCCGGTAGCTATAACGGTAATACGTATTTCGTCTCCCATGCTGTCGTCAACAACGGTTCCGAAGATAATATTAGCATCCTCATGGGTCTCCGCATGGATCAAAGATGATGCCTCGTTGACCTCATCGAGAGTCATGTCTGATCCTCCCGTTATATTGAGAAGCACCCCGCGTGCACCTTGAATCGTATTGTCTTCCAGCAGAGGAGAAGATATCGCTTTTTGAGCCGCCTCTACGGCCCTGTTTTCTCCGCTTGCAATGCCGGTACCCATAAGGGCCAATCCCATCTCCGACATGATGTTCCTCACGTCGGCAAAATCAAGATTGATCAGTCCCGGTACCATGATCAGGTCGGAAATCCCCTTAACAGCATGGAACAGTATTTCATCTGCCTTCTTGAAGGCATCCAGAAGCGGCATCGTTCTTCCTCCTATACTGAGGAGTCTCTGATTGGGGATTACTATGAGAGAATCGACGGTGCTTCGGAGTTCCAAAATTCCTTCATCTGCCTGTTTTTGCCTCTTCTTACCTTCAAACTGAAAAGGCTTTGTAACGACGGCAACGGTTAATGCCCCTAATTCTTTTGCAATTTCTGTTACAATGGGTGCGCCCCCCGTTCCTGTCCCGCCGCCCAGGCCGGCTGTAACGAAAACCATGTCTGCGCCTTTGAGGCAGTTCCTTATGGCATCTGTTGATTCTACAGCAGCCCTTTTCCCGACATCAGGATCTGAACCGGCACCGAGACCTTTTGTGACTTCTGCACCAAGCTGAATCTTAGTGGGTGCAAGAGATGCTCCCAAGGCCTGGGAATCGGTATTTGCCGCTATGAAATCTACACCTTTAAGTTCGTAAGATATCATAGTGTTCACGGCGTTGCCTCCGCCCCCACCAATCCCGACAACTTTGATCTTTGCAGAATTTACTGTAGATTCTATCAATTCAAACATTGGTCTTTCCTCCTAAAAGAATTCTGTGAACCATCTTTTCATCCTTTTATTTGCTCTGTTAAATATATTTCCATCACTCCTTTTAAAAACGTTTCTGTAATAATCCTTGCTTCCATAAATTATTAGCCCCACACCGGTTGCATACATAGGACTGTTGACTATGTCTGTAAGTCCGCCTATACCTATCGGATATCCTCTTCTCACCGGCATGTTGAATATCTGTTCGGCTAACTCCGTTATTCCTTCCAGAATAGCCGTTCCTCCTGTTAAAACGACACCGGCAGCCAGGAGATCATCGTAGCCGGATTTGACTATTTCTCTGTGGACCAGGTTGAGTATCTCCTCCATGCGTGGCTCGATAATTTCCCCAAGTATCTGACGAGAAACTTTCCTCGGTTCCCTTCCACCCACACTGGGAACTTCTATAAATTCATCCTTCGGAATCAAAGGCGTGTAAGCACACCCATAGTTTATCTTTATCTTTTCCGCCTCAATGGTCGGAGTCCTGAGACCGACAGCAATATCTCCTGTTAGATAATTTCCGCCAAGGGACAGGACGGCAGTGTGTTTAATGCTTCCTTCAGAAAATACGGCTATATCAGTTGTGCCTCCACCTATGTCTACTATAGCTACTCCCAGTTCCTTTTCATCGGAGCTGAGAACCGCCTCACTCGATGCTAACTGTTCCAGGATGATATCATTTACGTCGAGTCCGACACGGTTTACAGATTTGATGATATTTTGCACAGATGTGACAGCACCTGTGATGATATGAACTTTTGCCTCGAGCCGGACACCGGACATTCCTACGGGAGTCTTTACACCATCCTGGTTATCTACAATGTAGTGCTGTGGCAATACATGAAGGACTTCTCTGTCCAGAGGAATAGCGATAGCTTTTGCTGCTTCAATTGATCTCTTCACATCGTTCTCGTCGATCTCACGACTCTTTACTGCCACGATACCATGACTGTTGAGACCACTGATATGTCCTCCTGCAATTCCTGTAAAGACGGAGGAAATCTCGTGGCCGGACATAAGTTCAGCCTCCTCCACAGCCCCTTTTATGGAATTTACGGTGCTTTCAATATTGACCACAACCCCTTTTCTCAATCCTTCAGAAGGGTGAGAACCTATCCCGATAATGTCGATACCGTTATCCGTCACTGCACCGACAATGGCACAGACCTTGGTGGTTCCTATGTCCAGCCCGACAATTATATTTCCGTTTTTTCCCATTGTCTTTCTACCTTTTCTATGTCTTATAACCTTCTTTTAGAGTATTTTTCCTTTTAACAACAACCCTGCTCGGATTGCTCACATCGATACATATACATTCCTTATTCAAATTCTTTCTTCTAAGGTCGGTTATGACAGATTTTAACCTTTTCAGTTTTTTTTCGTAGTTCTCAAAGCCGAGCTGTATACACAGACCGCTGTTGGTAAAAATGGAGAACCCGAAAATTTCATCTCCATGAATTTCCGATACATTCCTTATCTCAGTGGAACCGCTGTTCGATGACAGAAAGGCGATGAGCTCGGTCGATTTTTTTAAGAGAGCCGGATTCTTATGAAATCCGGTAAGAACGGGGAGATCTGCCTTCTCGCCGTCCTTTAGTTTTTTGAATATGACCCCGCTGCTATCCATAAAATAGATGTCTTTGTTTTCCTTGACCAGGGCAGATATTTCCCTTTCTCTGATTTCTATAACCAGTCTGTTTGGGAGTCCCCTTTCTATTGAGACATCTTTTACCCAGGGATTTGAATTGATCCTTCGTGCTATCTCACCCGGATTGATTGCCAGGATATTTTGAAATGGTTTTATGCCGGCAAGAGTTAAAACTTCCTTTTCCGTGATCCTTTCACATCCTTTGATAGTCGTTTTTTCAATTTGAAAATAAGGTGCGCTGATCATATAATTGTATGCAAGTATCATGAATGAAGCTGAAGCGATGACGGTTACAATCAGCGCTAACACCTTAAAAATTTCGTAAAAAATCTTCACCGAGCGTCTCTTTAACCTGTTTTTTTTCGTTGCAATTTTTGTTTTAATCGATTTCTTCATCAGTCGACGCCTATTACCTTCACTTCAGTTTCGAGATGAATACCTCTTTCTTCCCAAACCCTTTTCTGTGTCATTTCTATCAGGGAAATGACATCCCTTGCTTTTGCTCCCCCTGAATTTACAATAAAATTTCCATGCATTTCAGATATCTTTGCACCACCGGCCTTTTTACCCTTGAGCCCAAGATCGTCTATGATTTTGCCGGCGGGGATATCCGGCGGATTCTTGAAGATTGAACCGGCGCTGCGAAGTTCAAGAGGGTGCTTTTTCTTTCTCATGCTGATAATTTTCGAAACTCTTTCCTGAATTTCTTCTTCTGCCCCCTTTGTTAATAAAAACTTTGCACCTAGGATAACCGTTCTTTTCGGAAGATTGAGGTTCCTGTATTCAAATTCAAGTTCATTTCTTCCCGCAGCCTTTATTTTCCCTCCACCGTTCATCAGTGATACCGTTTTAACAACGTCTTTCAGTTCACTGCCGCAGGCTCCGGCATTCATTTTTACACCGCCGCCTACCGATCCGGGGATGCCGGCACAAAATTCTATGCCGGCAAGAGATTCTTTTATGGACAGATTCACGATTTCGGAAAGAGGCACTCCGGCTTCCGCGTAGATTGAGGTGGATGATGGCTGATAATCGATAGTGGTAAGTTTTTTTAAGGAAACCAGGACACCCCTGTACCCGCCGTCCCGAACTATAAGATTTGTGCAGTTGCCCACCGGGATAAAGGGAACATCACAATCTCTAAGATAAGAAATAAGCTGTCCGAGTTCCTCAATGCCGGCGGGGAATATCAGTGCATCGGCCATTCCGCCAACCCCGATAGAAGTGTGTCGGTCCATCGGTTCACTGAAGAAAACCTTGCCGGAGACGATACTCTCTAATTTTTCTTGAAATGCCTTCTCGCTGATCATTCGGTTTCCTCGGCCTTAAATTCTACAAAGGCCTTCCTCAAAAATTCCTCACCAACCTTCCAGACGTCACCTGCTCCCAGCGTGATGATCACATCCGTGGGTTCGGCTATTGCCAGCAGATGGTCAACAATCCTGTCAAAACCTGATATATGGATTACGTCTTTTTGCCCGTGATTCTTGATACCCTTACACAGACCCGATGCATGAACTCCATTTATCTTCTTTTCACTGGCGGCATATATATCGGTCAGGATCAGGACATCCGCATCGGGAAAAGCTGTCAGGAAATCATCAAATAGCGCTCTGGTGCGGGTGTATCGGTGAGGTTGAAAAACGACAATAATCCGCTTATCCCACGCCTGTTTTGCGGCTGCCAGGGTTGCCCTGATTTCGGTCGGATGGTGGCCGTAGTCATCAATAACGGTTATACCGCTCACCTGGCCCTTGATTTCTAATCTCCTCTGAACACCGACGTAAGACTTAATACCCTCTCTGATTTTCGGGAAATCCATGTCGAGTTCACGGGCAACGGCAATCGCTGCCATAGAATTATAGACATTGAAAAGTCCCGGGACACTCAGGGAAATATCTCCAAGAAAATCACCCCTGTAGTATAAGGAGAAGCTTGATGATGATCCTTCAAAGGATATATCCCTTGCTTGGTAGTCCGATTGGTCTGAAAGACCGTACGTAATGACCCTTCTTTTTACCTCGGGAAGTATGTCGATGACATTGTCGTCATCGAGACAGAGTATCGTAGAGCCGTAGAAGGGAACAATATTGGCGAACTGCAAAAAGGCCTCCTTGATTTCTTCGATGTCCCGGTAGTAATCAAGATGTTCACGATCAATATTTGTAATTACTGAGATAGACGGACTCAATCTGAGGAAAGAGCCATCACTTTCATCTGCCTCAGCCACGATATATTCTCCGTCACCAAGCTTCGCATTGCTTCCTATACTTGCCAGCTTTCCACCTATCACCATGGTGGGATCGAGACCGCCATGGGTAAGTATCATAGCGATCATGGAAGTCGTTGTTGTTTTCCCGTGAGACCCTGATACCGCTATGGAGAACTTCATCTTTAGGAGCTCTGCAAGCATCTCCGCACGCGGGATAACAGGAATATGTCTCTGATGTGCGGCGAGCACCTCAGGATTATCTTTTTCAATGGCGGTCGATGTGACAACAACATCAGCATCTTCAAGATTGGATGCACGATGGCCGTAGGAAATTTTGGTACCCAGTGAGGCCAGACGTTTTGTAAGCTCCGTTTCATTAAGATCAGATCCGCTGATGGTATAGCCCGTATTTAGCAGCACCTCTGCTATACCGCTCATGCCGATACCGCCTATACCGACGAAGTGTATGTTTTTTACCTTTCTGTACATAAAACTCCCTATTATCTGACAGCAAATAACTTATAAGTTCATTCCTGTCTATGCCGGACTTCCGGGGTTTAACAGGCTGTTGCTCAAAATCCTTTTTGCTTTGCCAGGGAGGTTTTTTGATAAATCTAAAGCTCACTCTTAGCGATTTGAAGTCCCACCCTAAGGGCTTAAATAGCAGAAATCGCTTGTCTTACGCGTAGCCAAGATTTATTCGCAAAAAACGTTTTCAAGACAGCCCGAAAGAATTTTTGTTTGAACAACAGCCTGCCACCATTAATTGACCTCTTGAGAGCTTTGAAAATTTTTCAAAGGTTTCCTCTTACTTCCGTAAAATATTACGAATTCCTTTTCCTACATAATGCTATGCATTATGCCCCCTACACAGTGCCAGACATTCATCGACAATGTCTGTTGCGGCACTTATGTTTCCAAATCCGGAGGATTTTTCCTCCATTTTGCTTACCGCTTCAGGATTGCGGTAAAGTCGCAGAATAACTTCCGCGAAGAGTTTGCCGCTGAGTTCTCTTTCCTGGATCATCTCGGCAGCCCCCGCATCTGTTAAAACCCTTGCGTTTTCTGTCTGATGATCGCCTGCTGCAAAGGGAAATGGCACAAAGATGGCGGCTTTCCCGCTTGCTGTTATTTCAGCTATTGATGTTGCCCCCGCTCTGCACACCAATAAATCCGCCGCTCCAAAAGCCTGCGCCATATCACCTATAAATGGAAAGACTTGGGCATCAATCCCGTAATCCGTATAAACATCTACGACCCATTTAAAGTCACTTTCGCCCGTCTGGTGTATAATTTTTAATCTGTCCTTTATTACTTTCAGATATTTAAGAGAATCAACGACGGCCTTGTTTATAGTATGAGCGCCCTGACTTCCACCAAATATAAATAGCGTAAATGTGCCGTCTGTCTTTTCTGAAATCTTTTTCTCTTCCAGGAATCCTTCCCGGACAGGATTTCCTGTAACCACAGCCTTCTCTTCGGGAAAAAAGCTCTTCGTTTCGGGAAAGGCAAGGAATATCCTGTTGACAAACCTGCCGAGTATTCTGTTTGTTACCCCGGGTATGGCGTTCTGTTCGGCGATTGCGGTCTTGATACCCATAAAATGAGCTGTGATAACTGTCGGCCCGGATGCATACCCCCCTACGCCAACAACTATATCCGGGGAGAATTCACGGACAATCATAAGCGACTGAAACATACTCCAGGGAATCTTTAATGAGGCACTGATTGATTTTGCAATGCCTTTTCCCTTAACGCCCGCTACATTAATGGTTCGCAGTTGAAAACCCATGTTCGGTAAGATCCTTGCTTCTAATCCTTTTCCGGTTCCGATGAAAAGGATTCTGTTTTTTTTGTCCCTTTTCAGGAATTCCTCTGCAACAGCCACTCCCGGAAAGAGATGTCCGCCGGTTCCTCCACCTGCTATTATTATCTTCACATCAATGTCCATTTACAAATAAACTTTGAACTTTTCACCCATTGCCCTTCATTCCCGGTGGGATGATATGTTCAGAAGCACCCCCACCGTTGCCAGACTCATAATTAATGATGTTCCCCCATAGCTAAGAAAAGGAAGCACCAACCCTTTGGTCGGAATTAATCCCATAACTGCAGCCATATTTATAAATGCTCCCAGGGCGATGAATATCGTCAGGCCGGAGGCCAGGAGTGTTCCAAATAACTCAGGAGCCTTATATGAAATCATAAATCCCCGTAGTACGAAAATGGCGAACAAAAGAACAACAATCGTAATCCCTATAAAACCATTTTCCTCACCGATGACCGAAAGGATAAAATCCGTATGCGGTTCGGGAAGATAAAAGAGTTTTTGCATGCTGTTACCGAGCCCAACACCGAGTATTCCACCGGATCCGAAGGAGAGAAAAGACTGAATTATCTGAAAGCCTGAATTTGTAGGATCTTTCCAGGGGTCAAGAAAGCTCAGGAATCTTTCTAAGCGGTAGCCCTTCTGCGTAATCAGTATAAAGCCCGCCGGAATAAGAAGAGCCGCTAAGCCGGCCAGGTGTAAAATCCTGCTTCCGGACAGATAGAGTGTAAATATTAATATCATCGCCATGATTGTCGCCGTGCCAAAATCGGGCTGCAGTAATATGAGGGCGATAATAATGGTCGTTATTATCAGGGGCGGCAAAAAGCCCCTGTAAAACTCCTTTATGTGTTCCTCTTTCTTGGTCAGGAAATGAGCCAGGAAGAGAACAAAGGAGACCTTGACAAGTTCCGTTACCTGAAATGAACACACTCCAAGGTCAAGCCACCTTGTGGCGCCGCCCACTCTGGTTCCCAGTCCCCTGATCAAAAGCAGAGAAAGGAGCACAACAGAAAATAAAATACTGAAATAAGCCACTTTTCTTAAATAGTAGTAAGGTATCCTGGACAGTATGATCATGACTCCAAGTCCCACGACGACAAACAGAAGCTGTTTCTTTATGAAGAAGTATCCATCTCCGAACCTTGCTTCGGCGATGGCTGAGCTTGAGCTGTATATCATCACAGTACCGAAAGTGACGAGGATCAGGGTAACAAGCAGGAGAATGATGTCAGGCCCGCCTGCCATAGTCAGGCATGAGCGGGCAGGATTCTCTTTGTCCATATCAGAAGTTCCTTACAAGTGTTTTAAAATATCTTCCGCGTTCCTTGTAGTTTGCAAATTCGTCAAAACTTGCACATCCCGGGGAGAGCAGAACGATATCGCCGGAAGAGGAGCAATTACAGGCAAAGCGAACTGCATCCTTAAAGGAGAGTACGCGCCTGGTTGGAACTGTTCCGCCGATAATGGAGTTTATCTCTTCTCCTGCCTCACCAAACAGGACAAGCTGCTTAACCTTTTCCCTGATTGGTCCGGCTAATACGCTAAAATCTCCGCCCTTATTTCTCCCTCCCAGAAGGAGAATAATCGGGTTGGAAAAGGTTTCCAACGCTCTGACAACTGCACCCACATTAGTTGCTTTGGAATCGTCATAAAACTCCACTCCACCTTTCTGACCTACAGATTCTATCCGGTGCGGTATTCCTTTGAAATCCTCTACTGCCGAAATGATATTAGATGGGTGGCATCCGCATCTTCTTGCCGCAACCAGAGCGGCCATAACATTTTCTATGTTATGAACACCTGGAAGTCTCATCATCTCGAGCGGATAATTTTCATCGCCAAATCTCAAAACCTTGCCATTGAGGAAAATACCTTCCGTCAGCTTTCCGGAAGAGCTGAAACACGTAATCTCTGCCCGGATTCTTTTTAAAAGTGATGGTGACAGGGGATCATCCGCGTTGAGTATGGCGAGGTCACCACCATTTTGATTCTTAAAAATCCTTTCTTTAATTGAGCAATATTCTTCAAAAGTTCCATGATAATCCAGATGGTCGTAGGTTGTGTTCAGAAGTATGGATATAAGAGGTTTAAAAAGTTCAACCCACTGCAGCTGAAAACTGCTAACCTCAACAACCACATAATCGTCTTCCTGTTTTCCGTTTACATAGTCTATTAAGGGATTTCCGATATTACCTCCGACAAACACCTCTTTCCCCGCCTTTTTGAGCATTTCTCCTAATAATGTAGTTGTCGTTGTCTTTCCGTTGGTCCCGGTAATAGCTATCATCGGTCTTTTCAGAAATCTCCAGGCGAGTTCTATCTCGCTTAAAACGGGGATTCCCCTCTTTGCCGCTTCTAAGAGCATTACGTTAAATGGCGGGACACCGGGTGACGGTACAACCATATCTGTTTGAGACATGACGTCGAGCCTGTGTTCGCCGAGCTGCATGTTCACATTCAAATCCCCGAGTGCAGAGGTTGCATCCACAAGTTCTGATGCCGGCTTTTCATCACTTGCAAAAACCACAGCACCTTTTTCTGTCAGGAACCTGACAGTTGCAACACCTGTCTTTCCCAAGCCGACAACCAGTACCCTTTTCCCATTCAGATCCATAAGCCCTTAATATCAAATATCAAAATTGAAAATTAAAAAGTAAAATGAATGAACAATAGGGGCTGAAAAGCCCACCAACCTTTCTGGAATATCAACACCTTCTTATTTTATTTTGATATTTGCATTTTGATATTTCCATTAATCACTTCCCTTACCTCAGCTTCAGAGTACTTATGGCGATGAGAGCCAGGATTATTGAGATAATCCAGAATCGTACGATGACTTTCGGTTCCGCCCATCCATTCAGCTCAAAATGGTGGTGGATCGGAGCCATCCTGAAGATGCGTTTACCGTCCGACATCTTGAACCAGCCGACCTGGAATATGACTGAAATAGTTTCCAACACAAATATCCCGCCTACAATGGCAAGGAGCATCTCCTGTTTTGTTACTATAGCCATGGTTCCAAGAGCGCCACCAAGAGAAAGAGATCCCACATCACCCATAAAAATCTGGGCAGGGTAGGTGTTGAACCAGAGAAAACCGAGACATGCACCCGTCATGGCCCCGCAAAAGATGGAGAGTTCCCCTACTCCCGACACATGAGGTATCTGCAGGTATCCTGATATTTTTACGTTACCTGCGAAGTATGCAAACAGAAGATAGGTTGCAAAACATATTAGAACCGGGCCTGTTGCAAGTCCATCAAGCCCGTCTGTAAGATTTACCGCATTTGCGGCCCCCACAATTATAAACGTTGAAAAAATCACATAACCCCATCCCAAATCGGGAAGCAATGTCTTGAAAAAGGGTATGGTTATAGATGAGTTGAATCCCGGTTTCATATACAGAATAACGCTGATAAACAGGGCTATAACTGTTTCTGCTAATAATCTTACATGACCGGGCACACCGCCGCTGCTTTTGCTGATATGTTTCCACAGGTCGTCGATAAAGCCTATCAGGCCGAACCCGACCGTTACCATGAGCACTAACCATACGTAGTCGGTTGTAAGATTAGCCCAGAGAAGAGTCGATACAACTACAGCAAAAATAATAAGAATACCCCCCATTGTCGGGGTTCCTTCCTTCGACAGGTGAGAACCGGGGCCGTTTCCCCTTATCGGCTGACCGATTTGCAATGTTTTAAGTTTCCGTATTAACCATGGCCCCAAGACGAAACAGATAATCAGGGCGGTTATCGTTGCATAGATTGTCCTGAAGGTAATGTACCGGAATACATTAAAATGAAAGAATGTTTTATGTAGTGGATATAATAAATGGTACAGCACTTTCGACTCCCAATATCAAAATGCAAAATTAGAAATTAAAAAGTAAAATGGGTGAATAACGTAGATGAAAAAGCCAGCCGACTTTTTGGGAATATCGTCACCCCCTCGTTTTATTTTGTAGTTTTTCTATTTTGATATTTTCATTCTTCCAGCCCAAACACGCTGGTTAATTCCTGGACAATTTCTTCCATTTTCAGCTTCCTTGATCCCTTCACCAGCACCCAGTCCCCCTTTTTTAAATGCTGTCGGAGATGTGTCGCTATCTCCTTGGTAGTTTCGGGGAAATATATCTGGTTGCTTTTAATGCCTTTCCTGGTTGCCCCTTCTGTGACCGCGCGGGAGAACTTTCCTCTGAGGAAGATTGTGTCAACACCAGTATCTGCCATAAGGCTTCCGATATCTTCGTGCATTTCCTCCGCCCATACGCCCAGCTCAAGCATATCTCCCAAGATGACCGTACTTTTCTGTTTTCCCTTTAAATCTTTCAGTGTCTTCAGGGCAACGCTGACCGATGCCGGATTGGCATTGTATGTATCGTCAATTAAAAATGCCCCGTTTTTCAAATTCAATATCTCCATTCGTCCGGAGATAGGCTTGAATGACTGTAAGCCCTCACATATCAAATCGTGTTCGATACCCACGGCACAGGAAGACGCGGCGGCGGCAAGGGCATTGTAGATGTTGTGTTCTCCTGTGGTTGACATTGTTAGTTCGCGAGAGATTCCGTCTATAATCAGGGTAAATTTTGTCCCGGTTCTCCCTTTTATAGAGATACGTTCCGCACGGACATCGGCATAATTTTCAATTCCGAAGGTAACAGCATTTCCTTTCCACCGGCCGGCCAGTTCACGCAGTGAATCATCATCATTATTGATAATGGCAATCCCTCTGTTTCCCATATTATTGAACAGATCCCACTTTTCTTCTCTCACCACATCCATGGATTTAAGCCCTTCGAGGTGAGCCGGCCCGATATTGGTAATTAGTCCCACGTCCGGCATGGCAATTCTTGTGAGTCTCCCGATTTCTCCACTGCTGTTTGTTCCCATCTCTACGATTGCCGCTTCATGGTTTGCATTGATCTCAAGGAGTGTCAGTGGAAGACCAACGAGGTTATTGAAGTTTCCCCGGCTTTTTAATGCCTTTTTCGTTAGTCCGATGACCCCCGCAATCATTTCCTTTGTTGTTGTTTTCCCGGAGCTTCCTGTTACGGCTATAACGGGAAGCTCAAATTTTTTCCGCCAGAAGTGAGCAATATCCCCCAGGGCCTTCAAAGTATCGTTAACAGAGATCAGAGTAACGTCCCCGGAGACATCTTTGATTTTTTCTTCCAGACCACTTTGAACCAGTGATCCCAGAGCCCCGTCCTTAATAGCGGCCGCGATAAAATCGTGCCCATCAAACCTTTCTCCTATAACAGGCAGAAAGAGTGCGCCCTTTGAGATGTGCCTTGAATCTGTGGACAGTCCCTTGAATGTCCCGCCGGAGCTTCTTTTTATTATCCTCCCGCCTGTTGCCTCAATAATTTCGTCTACGGTTAGCACACAGTTCATATTTAGAGTTCAAAGTTCAAAGTTCAAAGTTCAAAGTTCAAAGTTCAAAGTTCAAGATCATTTTAACTTTAGTTCACTTTAAACTTTAGGCACTTTTTTTAAGTGCCTCCGCGCTTACTATTCTGTCGTCGAAGGGAGTCCTCCGGTTTCCTATAATCTGGTAATTCTCGTGCCCCTTGCCAGCGATGAGAACTATGTCGGAAACATTTGCTATGGCGATTGCAAGCTCAATTGCAGCTTTCCGATCGGGTACAATTGTGTATCCTCTGTTGTTAAAATTTTTATTCAGCTCTTCCGGAGAATACTTTTTCACGGTGGTGCCTGTTACCCCGATAATCCCTTTTTCTATTTCTTTTATGATCATAAGCGGGTCTTCGGTTCTCGGATTATCGGAAGTGACGATGGTAATATCGCTCAGTGTTGTGGCGGCATTTCCCATCAGAGGCCTTTTTCCGCGATCCCTGTCACCACCGCACCCGAAGACGGTAATAATCTTCCCCTTATTAAGTTCGGAGAAGTTCTTGAGTACCCTTCTTAGGGCATCTTCCGTATGGGCATAGTCTACAAAAACCGCGGGTTGTCCCTGTTTGCTCACCTTTTCCAGACGTCCGGGTATGTTCTTTAGATTTTCTATGCCGGCCTGAATGTGCTCTTCCGGAATCCGGAGTGACAGGGCTGCTGTTGTTGCAGCCAGGATATTGTACAGATTGAACTTTCCGATCATTGAAGAATTTATTGTAAAATTGCCGCGAGGCGTTTTTATCTCCCCTTTTATACCGTCTGGTGAAATAGTAAAATTTTCAGCCGAAACATCAGATTCGCTTTTGATACCGAAGGTCTTGGCCTTCTTGTCGATTTCCTTAAGGAGCTTCTGCCCCCAGATGTCATCACTGTTTATGATCATCTTTTTACCGACATTAAGTATTTCCTCGAAAAATATCTTCTTAGCCAGGAAGTATCTTTCCATGGTGTGGTGATAATCGAGATGATCCCGGGAAAGATTTGTAAATATCCCCAGATTAAACTCGCAGCTATTCACCCTTTTCAGGTCGAGCGAATGAGAAGATACTTCTAAAATTACATGGGTTATCCCGGAATCTGCCATTTCTCTGAGCATTTTCTGCAGGTCAAGAGATTCTGGTGTTGTAATTGGGGCGGGGAATACCTTTCCAGTGAATCTATAATTTACAGTTCCAATTACTCCAACCTTGAGTCCTGCAGAATTGAGAATTGATTCCAAGAGGTAGCTTACCGTAGTTTTTCCGTTTGTTCCCGTGATGCCTATTAAGCAAAGTTTGGAAGAAGGGTTCTGAAAGAAAATTTTTCCCAGTACGCCAAGAGCCTGCCGGCTGTCCGCAACTTTTATGTAAGTTATCTGCGGTTTTGTGCCGATATCCTTTTCATGTACGATGTATCTTGCTCCTCCATTTACCGCCTCAGAGATATAATCGTGGCCGTCAGATTTATGGCCGGAGACAGCAATAAATAGAGACCCCTCCTCACACCTTCCCGAATCATAGCAGATGGAGGAGACATCACCTGAGACATCACCTGATATCTTAAGGATGTCGAGTCCTATTATTAAATGAGACAGTTGCAAAATCAATTCCTCTTAAGATAGTTCTGGGTTCAACGTTCAGGGTTAAAAGATTCAGAACTTGAAACTAACTTTGAACCTTGAACCCGGAACTCTGAACTATGTCATTAATATCCGGTACTAAAGGAAACGGTACAAGACTCATTGCTTTCTGCGGGGACTCCGGGCAATGGGTTCTGTTTTACCGCCCATCCGCTTCCCACGATCTTCAAACCTATTCCCCTTTCCTGTGACAGCTTTAATGCATTCCTTATGGACATGCCCCTAAAGTCCGGCATGGTCGATTCATCCGATGAGGTCAGGTTTACATATTTAACACCGTAATCCGCCATGTCCGAAGTGTTGACATCAGAGGTGGATGTCGGCAGATTTGTGGGACCTAAATCATGCCTGCCGGTCTCTGTTGCACAGGTTGTCAGAGATGAGGGTCCTACCCAATACAACATACTCTCAGCAATATTCTTGAAGACGGGAGCTGCTGCCACCCCGCCCCATCTATGGGTTGCAGGTTCATCCAGCACCACAAGAATAACTGCGCACGGGTCCTCGGCCGGGAAAAATCCCATAAAAGAGGCGCTGACCTTGTCGCGAGAATAGACGCCTTCAGCAAAATCAAATTTTTGAGATGTTCCTGACTTTCCTGCTATGGCAACGTTGGCAATTTGAGCGCCCCTTCCGGTACCGTCTTCACCTTCCACGACATCTATAAGAACAGATGTGAGCTTTTCAGCGGTAGCCGGAGAGATTACCTTCCTGATAACTGTAGGTGTAAATTCCTTGACTACCCGGTTGTTCTGGTCAATCAGTCCGCGGACGACATATGGTTTCATCAAAACACCATGGTTTGCTATGGCAGAGAAGGCGGAAATCAGCTGTATTGCCGTCACCGAAACACCCTGACCGAAAGATATGGTTGCCATGTCAACCTTTGTCCAGTCTTCAGGTTTTCTCAGGATTCCGGGAGATTCACCGGGGAGGTCTATTCCTGTTTTTGAGCCGAACCCAAATTCCTGGATGTATTGATAGAATTTCTTTTTGCCCAGTATCTCTGAAATTTTGACAGCGCCGATATTGCTTGAATATTTGATAATTTCCCGAAAGGACAGGTCCTCATATTTTTTTAAGTCGCGTATTATTCTATCTCCCACTGCATAAGAGCCATTCTCACAGTAAAACCTGTTGTTCTCATCGATTACGCCTTCCTCCAGCGAAGCTGCCAACAGAAATGGTTTAAATGTTGAACCGGGATCAAAGCAATCAGTGATTACTTTATTTCTCCATGATTCGGGAGAATATCTGAAGAAGGTGTTGGGATTGAAACCGGGCATATTTGCCATTGCGAGTATTTCACCTGTTTTTGGGTTCATGACAATGGCAACCCCTCCCTTTGCTCCCGTTTTTTTGACAGCGTCATCCAGTTGTGATTCGACCAGATATTGAATTCTGCTATCTATTGTGAGGATCAGGTTGCAGTTTTTACTTTTCTTCCCGGCAGTTGGGTTCTCCCCTGAATAGATTTTTTTCCCCTTTGCATCTTTCCCCAGAAAGATTTTTTCTGGGATTCCCTTTAAGTGACTGTCATATTTTAGTTCCAATCCCTCAAGCCCTGTTGAATCTAAACCCGCGAACCCGAGAAGTTGACCTGCCAGTTCCCTGTTAGGATAAAATCGTTTAGGTTCCTTTATTAAAAAAATTCCGTCGATATCCAGGGCATTTACATTGCCTGCCTGAGAGGGAGAAATCTTTCTTGCTACCCAGCAAAAATTTCTTGATTTTGAAAGCTTTTTCAGAAGGGTTCTTCTCTTTATACCGAGAACGGACGAAAGTTTTGAAGAAACCTCCTCGGGATTATCTATTTTCGATGGATTCGCGCAGACTGAATCTACCATTATGCTTGCAGCAAGTTTCTCGCCATTCCGGTCAAGTATTAGACCCCTTTCAGGCTGAAACTGCAGGGTGCTCGTATGCTGCTTATCCGCTTGTGCCTTGAGAGTCTTTCCTGAAAGAACCTGCAGCTGATACGCCCTTGATATCAGGGCGATAAACAACACCAGGAAAAACACAAGCAGAGTTGTTGTCCTGAACCGCAGCCACTTTTTTGATCTTCCCTTCATTTTATAAAAATAACCTGTTCCCTTTCAGGATAATGCATGCCTAATTTGTCTCTGGCGATCGCCTCGATGCGCTGGGGCGATCTCAGGGTGGCGTATTCAATTTTCAGCCTTTTGTTTTCTTCGATAAGGTTGTCCCTGATGCTTATTTCCTCTGCTATAAGATAATTCAGCTTTGTAGAATGTAGATGCGACCAGACATAGATGAGAGCAGTTGCCATAAGAACGAGGCTGACAATAATCACGGTGGAAAATTTAATTTCCAAACGCTCTTTTTTGCTATGCTTTGCAGACATTTTTAAACCCTCATAGTTGTTCTCAGTCTGGCGCTTCTGGCTCTCGGATTGGCATCTATCTCCGCATTGCTTGGCATAATCGGTTTTCTGGTCAGCACCTTCAGCTTCGGTTTTCGCTTACAGGCACAAACTGGGAAATCAGGGGGACAGATACATCCCTTTTCCCAGGAGCGAAATAAGTTCTTAACAATTCTGTCCTCAAGAGAATGAAACGAAATTATGGAAAACCTGCCTCCTTTTTTCAGTACGTCGATGCCGTCATTTATGGCCCTGTAAAGATTTGAGAGCTCATCATTGACAGCTATTCTTAAGGCCTGGAAGGTTTTAGTTGCGGGGTGCGTTCTTTTCCTTTTCAACTGGGGGGGTAGTGCTTCAACTATAATCGCGGCGAGCTCTTTGGTCGTTTTTATCGGGGCTATTTTCCTTTTTTTCGAAATAGCCCTGACAACCCTCCCGGCCATTATTTCTTCGCCATATTTTTTTATTATCCTTCCTAACTCTTTGTCTGAAAGTGTATTTATAAGATCATAGGCGCTGAGTTCCTGTCTCCGATCCATCCGCATGTCCAGTGGCGCGTCTAAAGAGAAGCTAAAACCACGTTCTGCCGTTTCAAGCTGGTGCGAAGAAACACCAAGATCAAGCAGTATCCCATCAACTTTTTTTATATTCAGGCCGTCTAATATTTTTACGATATCTGCAAAATTGCCATTAACAAGGATCTTTCTCTTAGCGAATAGTTCAAGTATACGTTCGGATGTTGCGAGAGCATCATCATCTGCGTCAATTCCGATAAGGATTCCATCAGGGGCTGTTTTCGCAAGTATATGATAGGCGTGCCCCCCGCCTCCTATTGTCCCGTCCAGGTAGATACCCCCCGGTTTACAATCAAGAGAATCAATTGCCTCCTTTAACATTACCGGTTTGTGAAAGGAGTAATCCATACTGTTTATATGCCCAAGTTGGCCATATATTCGCTAAAGCCGTCTATATGGGTGGAAGCTTTATTTATCTCATCTCCCCAGTGTTCTTTGCTCCATATCTCGATAACTCTAATCATTCCCGCAAGAACAACATCTTTTTCAAGTTTTGCAAATTCCCGAAGTGTCGGTGGGATGAGAACTCTTCCCTGACTATCAAAGGTACAATCAACTGCACCGGACATGAAAAAACGCTGAAACGCTCTCACTTCTTTTTTCAGTATCGACTGGTGGCTGACTTTCTCTTCTAATATCCTCCACTCGTCATAGGGGAAAGCCATCAGATAACCGTCCCAGTTCGTGATCACCAGCCTGTTATCATATTTCTCAGCGAAGACTTCACGAAGCTTGGTAGGAAAGATTATTCTTCCCTTGCTGTCTATGGTGTGATAATATCTTCCCCTGAACACGGACATCTATATAGTTCCCCCACAATCATCCACTTTCCTCCACTATAAGGACGGATATATGGTTTGTCAAGGAAAAATTTACCGTTTTTTCTTTTTAATCTGATGGCTTAAAACTGCTCTTTTGGGGGAGGCGAGGTTGGATGAGAAATGGTTTGAACCATTGTTGTTGGATACAAAATCTTTGTTTGATAAGAGTTAATTTTACTGCAGGATATTGGGGTGTTGATGTTTGGTTTCAGCGGGGGAGCTGAATGGAAATGAGCAGCTGCCCCCCTTGCGCCGCTTGTCACGGATTATTCCTTCTTTTTCCCCTTGCCCTTGCCCTCTTGGGGGGTTTCCTTTAACTTCTTGCCTTTATCGCCTTCTCGATCTTTCGGGGGGGCGGCCGCCTTTTCCGCCTTCATCTTTGCCAGTTCTTCCGTTCTCTTTTCGTGGGAGGCGATTGTCTTCAGTCTGGCATTTACCGCCTTGATATGTGCCCGCAGTTTTTTAACGACAGGATCTTTTTTGATCCCTGGAGATTCGATTCCCTTTTCAGACAGGAAAGAGAGGCGGGCTTCCAGCTTCCGTTCGAAATTGGCCTTCTGTTCCGTTTGCGTCTGTTTCTGCTTTGATCCCATATTTTTTCCTTCCTCTCCGTTTGACGTGTTTTTCCCGCAGGTTGTAAACTGTTCAGAGCGTTTTTCTCCCTGCCGGAAGATGAATACAGCGGGTATGTTTATCAGGGATTGCGTCGAAAATCCATCATATTCGTTCCCTGTCCGGAATTATTTAAAAAGCATGACACCTATGATAGACATTATGATCCAGCGGAACAGATCGATGACAGGGTTGAGGACACCGAAGAAGAGCAGGGTGATGATGATGAGAAAACCGTAGGGCTCAAGCCGTGAGAGTTGATATTCAAGACGTTTGGGGAGAAAGCCCATAAGAATTTTAGAGCCGTCAAGGGGCGGGATCGGGATCAGGTTGAACGCTGCCAGTATGATATTGATCTGGGCCATGTAGTAGAGCATCGTAGCGGCGATACCGTGTGAGGGGAGTGCCAGAGATCGGAGCAGGAAGAGAGCGGCAAAGGCGAGCATCATGTTGACAATAATTCCCGCCGAAGAAACAAGTATCATTCCTGCCCGGCTTGAATGTAGATTGTTAAGGTTGACGGGAACTGGCCGTGCCCATCCGAAGCCGAAGATAAACAGCATGAACGTCCCCATCGGGTCGAGATGCTTCAGCGGATTGAGGCTCAATCTCCCCATGAGCTTGGCAGTGGGGTCTCCCATCCTGTAGGCAACCCAGCCGTGGGCCAGTTCATGGAGTATTACTGAATATAAGAGCGGTATGGCTATCAAAAAAAAGGCCAGCGGATTTTTGATTAGAAGAGTGAGCAATCCCATCTATTTGTACCATCCATTTCGTCTGCAACTATTGCGACGGCACACAGTATAAGAATATTGAAATAAAAGCAAATAATATAAGAAATGACCTGCCCGGATTTTTGATTTATAGGGGGAAAAGCTAAAATCAATTAATTCTTGACAGTCTCGTAAAAAGTCTCAAAATGTGTCATTTGTCATGCTGAACTTGTTTCAGCATCTAAACATTTCAGCAAGTTAGAGACCCTGAATGATCCTGAAACAAGTTCAGGACATGATTTTGGGTGACAAAAACTGACTTTTTACGAGTGCATCAATTCTTGAGAAATGAGTATGCTGTCCTGTAATTTCACGGTCACGGCGTCTATCGGAGTAACTCGAAAAGCTCGAAGTTCGGCGCTCGTTTGTCAAAGGTAAGTACAGATTCGCAGTTCGAAAATTTTGCAGAGTGGGCGATCAAAAGATCCGAAAGGTCTATTTTTGACTCCCGTGCCGAAGTGACAAAGCCAAGAATTGCTGATTTGGCCTCAAACTCTAAAATCGGCATTAATACAAGTTCATTAATGGAATCGAGTATCGCTTGTCTCGGAGTCCTGTAAACAGCTTCCAGCACCCAGAGGGTTTCAAGGACAACAAGCAGGGGCACGAAAAATATTTCCTTGTCAGCCTCGGCCTGTTTAAATAGCCTGTAAATTATTTCGGCTTGCCGCTCGTCATCCTTTGTAAGGAAGCAAACCAGAACGTTAGTATCCAAAGCCCTCATTTGAAAGCCGCCTTCATCTTCTTCCTTATTCCCGCGTCCATTTTCTCAACAGAAACGGGTTTCCTCCCCGGTTTGTGTAACCTTCCGAATACATCATCTACCTTCTTGGTGATCGGCCTGATAAGTGCTTCCTTGCTTTCGGTAATCACAAATTCAACCTTGTCTCCTGCATGCAGATGCAGAGAATCCCGGACTGATTTCGGAATCGTTATCTGTCCCTTGCTTGTGATTGTTGCCAATGCCATGGGAACCTTTCTCCTTACTTTTTTTCATGTTCTTACTTCATAGTAAGACAAGGCAGATTAGTAGTCAACCTCTTTTTTGGGCCGGGCGCAGTAGACACGGGGACGGCCCCCCTTGCCCCCTTAAAGAAGCAAAACCTGTTCTAAAAATATATCAACCAGTATCTGAGTAATGTGGATAAAGCTTGAGGTTGCTCAAACATTATATGATGTCCGGCATCATCAATTATAGCAATTTTAGCGTCCTTAATTGATTTAGTAATATGTTCATGTTCTTCAACTGAAAATATAGGATCATTTTTAGCAGCTACTACTAAAGTGGGACACTTGATTTTATTTAGAAATTTCTCACTGTTAAAATCATCTAAGTACGATTCCAAATGATTTATAAATACTTGTTCATCAACAAATTCCATACCTTCTTTTACAAGTCTGACAAATTCATCTTTACTATAATCCAGATTTGTTGAAACATAATCAAGATATTCTTGTTTAAACTCATCAAAATGACCGTTCTTTATACGTTCCAAAATCTTATATTGTTCCTTTTCAACTTCAGGCAAATGTCTTGCCCATGTTCCAATTAAAGCCAGTTTTGTAACCCTTTCAGGGTGCTCTGCAGCTACTTTAAAACATGCCCATCCTCCCATAGATGCACCGGCAAGTGCAAATTTACCTTCAGTACAATTTAAAACAGCCTC
>JAUSPI010000097.1 GCA_030655775.1 Syntrophales bacterium | reverse complement strand
TGAGAGAGCCAACGTTCCTAATTCGTCTTGCGTTTTGATTTGAACCCTGTGATCAAGGCCTCCTTTTGATATGATTTCGGTGGCTTCCACCAGTTGTTTTATCGGTCCGGTGAATCCCCTAGCCAAATAAAATGAGAGTATAATCGCAATGATAATTATCACGCTGAAATAGCCGAGACCCGTCAAAACAATAGTCGTTGTCGCTTCGTTGACAGATTTTAAAGAGATGCCCAGACAAAGCGCCCATGTTTCCTCAGGAACCCCAATGTCAAGTGGTTGGATGATCAACTTAATCCCTTCATCTGTCCTAAAGTAGATGTAATCCTCAACAACGGTCTCATTCACATCGAGAGAGACATCGTTGATTATCATCCCCCACATATCCGCATCATCAGCCAGATATATCTCTCCGTCAGGGTTGACTATCCACCAAAAAAGGACATCCTCAGATTCGTTGACTTGTTTAAGTGTCCTAAAGGGCCATGTTTGTGTAATATAGCCTGCTTCGATGCTCTGGGCCGCTATCTGAGCAAGCCTTTTATTTTCGTCGATAAGATGCATTTCTATATGTTGAGTCTCTTCTTTTATGGCCATACCCAGAACAAGTGCTCCGGAAAACACGGATAAAAGCACCATTATTAGGGTAAGCCTAACCAATATGCTTTTCCTCTGCATTTTTCTCGTTTGTCTCTTCACATCTTTACCGTCCTATGACCCTATTTGACGTATCTCTCCTCGGAGCACGATATCCACCCGCTTTGTGGCATTAATCTCCTTCGTGATTATCAGTGAAGACGATCATCGAGTTCACAAGGTTCCCATGACAATTGCCAACTCCTACGATGTAGCCCTGCTCGCCAAAAGTGAAGGTGCCTATGAAAGGCGCATCCCCGATCACGCTCCCGACCAATGAGGGCATCTTAGGCATTTCGTCCTCAGGAATAGAAAGCATGGTCCCGGCACAAAAAGTATAGATTCCAAAAACCACATCATCCTCAGAAATATTATTGCTTTCCAAGGCTTTGGAAGGCGTGGTCAGAGCCCGGTTCAGAAGTAATTCCCAATCCCCATGCATGAGCATAAGCTCGTCACCATCCTCTACATTGGCAAATACTGAGAGGGAATGGTCTGTCGCATTGATGCTTAACGGATGGATAGATAGGGAATATTCCTCCTCCTCTCCATTTATCACCTTTGCCAGGGGATAGATGGTCGTTTTAGAGAGCACGCTTCCCCCATTATCGAGTTCTTCGCTCACAAGCCCGCCTGTCCATTCGTTGTAGACCTCCGCGGCTGGTCGGCCGTCGATTTCATAGATGACCCTTCCCTCAGCCCTTGTGACCTCGCCCCTATTTTCGGTCCTCAGATACCCCGCCTCAAACGCCCAGCCGATCTTCAAATCGGTGTAAATCGCCGTTAGACTTATGCCATTACTGTACACATTATCATTGGCGAATTGCCTCCATTGTCCTGTTATGTCGTTATCCCCTGAACTGCCTCCGATTACTGGGATGTCGTTGCCTATGATATCGTTGATACCAAGGAGTAATTCTTCCTCTTCCCCAGGTGCCGCTGTCATTAAAACCAGTTTGGGCAATCCGTCTTTTCCTGTTGCCTCAATAGCTGCTTGAACGGCAGCTTTGCCTGCCTCTCTAGCAGAGGTGAAATCTTCTATGTCAGCACCTCCAACACCAAATGTAATGTTTTGGGAAGAGACAGCCAACAAAGCCAACGAGCCAACTTCACCAACGTGAAGACCATCTGCGGTCTGGACACTCAGGCACGAGGTGCCCCCGTATATCGAGGTATTTGGCAGGCATTTTCTCACCTCGTTAAGAATCTCGGCCGGATCATAGCCTACAGTGGAAAAGAGAAGTGCAAACTCAGGGGTATTGTCCCCCAACTGCGCCTTCACTGAGGACACGGCTTCCTCCACGGCCTCACTTTCTTCATTTTTAACGCTCCAACCATAGCCTACTTGCACTTTCTTTGTCTCTTCATCGGACCCCTCAATCTGTGGTATTATTGGTAAGGTCCCTTTTTCCGTGGTCGTATAGACAGCCCAGGTTCCTGCTCCGATAAGGGCGACCACGATAATTCCTATCACTACTTTTTGGATACTTGATAGTTGCAATTTCTGTCGTATATAAGATAATTTCATTTTAGCTACCTCCTAGTTTTCATATTTTTATTTAAGATATCAACCCCCCTTTGCTGAACGAAAATATAGTCTTTCTGTCCTGATTATCGATATTGATAACATATAACGGCGTCTATTTGGAGTATAGAAACGCGGTAGAGCGTAGAAATCCACCAGCCCCCATCCTACACGGCATTCCATTATTTTCTTGCAAACCGTAACCCAATACATGTGTCCGTCTCTTTATTTGTTTATACCCCCGCCCTCATAAGGTTCATCTACGATCTTATAGCGGGGTTCCTCCCCCAATTTCTCGAGAAGGGCATTTTTCTCCTTCTTCAACTCCACCATCTTCAACTCTCTTCCCACAGCCAATTTGTTAAATCTTTCCAATTCCTTATTTTTCTTTGTGAGGCTCTCCTCTGCCTGCTTGCGCTCTATAGCACTGGCGATTTGAGACGAGATAAAGTTTAGGAACTTCAAGTCATTATGAGTGTAAGCGGTGTGGCTCGTGTCGCTTTGAACGGCCACCACACCGATTATACTATCCTTGCTTCTCAGCGGCACCCCGAGCCAGATCAATGGAAGCTCCCCGATAAGCTCGATTTCACCATTTTCAATCAGCTGCATGATTTCGTCATCGTGGACGAGGAGTCCGCTGTCGCGTTTGATCACATACTCAGTAAGGCCATTGCCGAATTTTCGTCCTGGGGCAGAGAAATCCTCAGACTCGGTTTCGTCAACAAAATAAGGGAATGTAAGGAAATCACTATGTGCATCATAAAACGCAATGTAGAAATTCTTCGTATCCATGATTTCGCCAATCTCCTGACGAATGTACTTCAAAAGTGCTCCAAGGTTGGTGCTTTTATTTGTCGCCACGGCGATTTTGTAGGCAATATTCTGACGCAATTCTGCCTTCTTGCGCTCGGTGATGTCCCTGCTTACGCCCTGGATACCGATTGGCTCACCATTCGAGTCAAAGATTACTTTGGCTGAAACTTCAGTAAGTACGGTTGTACCGTCCTTGCAGGGCTGTTTTATTTCCAAGATTCTGTGTATGCTTTCCTTATCTCCAGAACTTAATGATTGTAATACTTTTGCTATTTCGGCCTCGAATATTTTCTTGCTTTCTGGCATAAGAATTTCGTCCAGTGACTGTTTTATTGATTCTTCCGGCGTGAAACCTCTAAGTTTTTCTATGGATGGACTCACATAAGTCAATTTTCCATCGAAGTTCATTGTCCAGATAACATCTGACGAATTTTCCGATAGAAGGCGGTATTTCTG
>JAUSPI010000096.1 GCA_030655775.1 Syntrophales bacterium | reverse complement strand
TTGCCAGGGGCATGAATTTAACGGAAATGAAATTGAGAACCAAAATACCTTTCAGTGTATACAAATAATCTGCCTATTTATGCTTATATTTTCGTTATGTTATACACGTTTATGCCCATGTGCTTAATAAACTCACGC
The DNA here is from genome assembly GCA_030655775.1 of Syntrophales bacterium. Lineage (NCBI taxonomy): Bacteria > Pseudomonadati > Thermodesulfobacteriota > Syntrophia > Syntrophales > Syntrophales bacterium. The sequence continues at coordinate 36,615 of JAUSPI010000096.1, read as the reverse complement.
TAGAAGATTAGATGTTGCATTTACTCAGCAAGACCAGCAAATAAACGGTTGTTGGATTGCAATGCCGCTTGCCTTATCGGGTTCTTTAAGAAGAAATCAAGCATATCTATTACCGGGGGATTACGAAGTTGAGATAAGAGTGGGATGCGAAAACGGAAAAAGCGACAAAAAGAAGTTTAGAGTCACATCTCCCGATATTTGGGAAAACTTAGATTTCGATATACTATAAAGTACAAGGGGTCAAGCCTGCCCTTGACTCATTTGCTGCAATTTATTGATTGCCAGAAAACAACGACAAAAAAGGAACCCAACAAGGCTCTAAAGATTGTCTTGCAGAGTCGCCCGCAAGCAGCTTAACTTTATTAAAAAGTAGGAAAGTGAAATGAATGTATGGGAGATCGCCATATTGAGAAGTATTGAAGCGAGAGGTGGATCCGGCAATACAAAGGAGATATACGCAGAGTTAGAGAGCGGCAAATTCATCACCTTGAATGAAAATGACTTGAGAGAAACGGTCTACGGAGGCCGACCGGCATACCAACATCAGGTGAGAAGCCATCTATCTAATATGCGACAAGCAGGTGACCTTCGGCGCGTTAAACGAGGAACATATGCTTTGACGGAAAAAGGACTCCAAAGAGTGAGGAGTTAAGTCTACGTTTGACCCATTGAAGAAAAGTGTCTGAGAGGGACACATCTTAAATCTTAAATACTGATGATAATGGGGTACAGGCAAACATGCCTGAATAACCACCTTGATAATTGTCACCGATCCTGAAAGGAGATTTTCATGGATAGCATTTCAGAGATGCGGAAAAAAATCATTGCGGGGCTCTTTCCCGCCGGCGTCCCCCGTTTGTGGTGCCCGCTGCTGACGCACTATCGCGATGACGGCAGCATCGATTTTGACCGCATGTCCAGCCATTTCAGCCATATAGCCCCTGCGGTAAAAGGCTATCTTGTCCCCGGATCAACCGGTGATGGGTGGGTGCTGGATGATAAGCAGACGCTTGATGTTTCGGATTTCGCCGTCCGGCAGGCTCAAAAATATGGCATCCATCTCCTGCTCGGTGTTTTGAAGAGCGAGACCGAAATCATGATCCGAACAATTTCGGACATACTTGGAGTGGATGTGCGTAAGCAAAGCCCCGATGAAGTGACCCGTATTCTCAAGGATAAACATATCTGCGGTTTCACCGTTTGCCCTCCAGCGGGCAAGACGCTGACGCAGTCTGAAATCACGGCCGGGCTTTCCGCGATTCTCGATCTTGGACTCCCGACGGCCCTGTATCAACTACCCCAGGTGACGGAAAACGAAATGGAGCCGGCGACGTTTGCGGGGCTCGGGCAGCGCTATGCCAATGTAATCCTCTTCAAGGACTCGAGCGGCCAGGATCGCATTGCTCTATCCGATTTAGACAAGGAAGGGATCTTCATGGTTCGAGGCGCCGAGGGCGACTATGCGAAATGGCTAAAAGACGTCACCGGCCCGTACGACGGCTTTCTGCTAAGTACAGCCAACTGTTTTGCACGGGAACTCAATACGCTGATCGAAAGGCTCGAAAGCGGTGACAGGGAGGCGGCGGGAGAAATTTCCGACCGGCTCACCACCGCCGTCAACGCGGTCTTTGCCCTTGTAGAGCCACTGACCTACGGTAATCCATTCACCAATGCCAACAAGGCCATCGATCATTTCTTTGCCTTCGGACCTGACGCGATAGCGGCCTACGGGCCGATGCTGCACGGAAAGGTTCGGCTCCCCGCCGATATTATAGGGGCAACGGGGGACATTCTCGTCCAATGCCGTCTGATGCCGGGAAAGGGATACCTCGAAGGCTAAAGCAGACAAAAAAAGGTGCTGTAAATAACAGCACCTGATCGGTTGATATAAATGGTCGGGGTGGCAGGATTTGAACCTGCGACATCATGCTCCCAAAGCATGCGCGCTGCCAGGCTGCGCCACACCCCGACGAAGTTGAGAGTCTACTAACCAAGACATTCAGGCCTTAACCCATTTTTCCAAACTTTTTTTAAGCTCATTCAGGGCCTTCGCCCTGTGGCTCATTGTATTTTTCATTTCCGGGGAAAGCTGAGCGACGGTCATACCACATTCAGCTACTACAAATACCGGATCATAGCCGAATCCGGCTGTTCCTGCCGGTTCATGGCCGATCTTTCCGCTCCATTTCCCCTCAAACGACTCAAAAGTTCCGTCCGGCCGATAGAGAACAAGTGCACACACAAAAGAAGCATCTCTCTTGTTTATCGGGACACCCTTCAATTCTTCGAGAAGCTTTTCAATATTGTTCTCATCCGTCGCATCGGGACCGGCATACCTCGAAGAACAAACACCCGGTCTCCCTCCGAGAAAATCGACCTCAAGACCGGAATCATCTGCAAGAACAATTTCACCGGTATATTCAGAAACCGCTTTCGCCTTCTTTAGCGCATTTTCAAAGAATGTCTTCCCATCCTCTACAATTTCAGGCAGATCCGGATACTCATCAAGGGAAATAAATTTGACATTGAACCCTTCAAGCATTGCTTTAAGTTCTCTTATTTTTCCCTTGTTTTTTGTGGCAAAAACAATTCTTGTCAGTTTGATTCCTCTAATTCTAATTTCAGGTTCGGGGGTTAGGTTTTTAGTCTAAATCTCCCAGTAGCTCCATCTGTTTTTTAGTAAGATCAGCAATGCCCTTGGTGGCAAGGTCTGTCATCTCATCCAATAAATTCCGGGCAAAGGGAAACTCCTCGGCAGTCCCCTGAACCTCTATAATAAGGCCGCCTTTTGTCATAACAAAATTCATATCTACCTGGGCTGCTGAATCTTCTTCATATTCTAAATCGAGGAGGAGCTCACCATCCACGATCCCGACACTGACAGCAGAAACAAAATCCCTGACAGGAATTCTATCAACTATTCCTTCCTCTTTCCATCTGCGAAATGCGTCTATCAGGGCAACAAAGGCGCCGGTAATTGATATTGTTCTTGTCCCGCCGTCTGCCTGGATGACATCACAGTCGATGTATATCGTTTTCTCACCAAAAGAATTCAAATCGGTAACCGCTCGAAGAGATCGTCCAATCAATCTCTGAATCTCATGAGTCCTTCCGCCTATTCTGCCTCTGGTAGATTCTCTGGTGTTTCTTGTCTGTGTGGATGTGGGAAACATAGAATACTCGGCAGTCAACCAGCCTTTTCCTGAATTCTTCAAAAATGGGGGCACCCTGTCTTCCATCGTTGCAGTGCACAGAACAATGGTATCCCCCATCTCAATGAGTACGGATCCTTCCGGATACTTCAGGAAATCTCTCGTGATCCTTACATCCCGAATCTCATTCCACTTGCGTCCGTCGGCCCTTAGCATTATCTCTCCTAAATTAAAACGCTATCGGCTAAAGCCGGATAGTCTGAGGCACAAAGGCACATAGTTGCAAAGGCACAAAGTGATTTCTCTTCTTTCTTTGTGCCTTTGTGCCTTTGTCACTTTGCGCCTGTATATTTAAAGAATTCCTCTACGCTCTTAGCAAGTGCCCTTGCAATAGATTTTTGTGTAGCTTTATCCAGTAATTTCTTTTTATCTTTGGTATTTGTGGCAAAACCAATCTCCAGAACAACCGCCGGAACAGTCAAACCCTCAAGAACAAGAATAGGTGCACTTCGAAGCCCTCTATCCTTCCGTGAAAATATTTTACCCATATTTTTCTGAATAATCTGAGCAAATTTAACGCCTTCATTAAGATATTCCGTTGTAACCATATCTTTCAGAATTTCATTAGAAGTGTTTTTGCCTGTAGCGGAATCAAAACCGGGGAAATACACCTCAAACCCGCTTGATTTCCTTCCGAAACCTGCATTTATATGCAAACTGATAAATACATCAGTACCCGCTTTTTTTGCAATTTTAACCCTATCTGAAATAGAAACATTCTCATTGGTTGTTCTTGTAAGCAAAACTTTTATGTTTTTTGATCTATCCAGATCCTTTTTCAGCAACCTGGCAATTGCAAGGGTTACATCTTTTTCAGACACATTTTCAGATAAACTTACACCTTTATCTCGACCTCCGTGCGCCGGATCCACAACAACGATATGACTGCTCTTCGCTAAAGCGCCTGTCACCGGAAAGATTAAAAATACCGATAAAACAAAAAATGTCATTCTGCAAAGTAGTTTATTCATCTTATATTATACTCTTCATCCTTTTGCGTCTGTGCTTCATATAGTAAGTCAAGAGCAACTGTCAATCATTAAACTGATTTTAGGCCAAATTTTTAGGCAGGTATCGTGGTGAGAGATTCGGGCTTAATGAATTCTTTTCTTTTCCGGCTTAATAAACGTCCCCCCCACCCTCTCAACAGACAATACACTCTTCAGTTTTTTGAGCTCTGAAACCAATTCCTTGAAGTGTTTCAGATCATTCACCTCTATTTCAAAATCGCAGGTTGCGGTCTTTTCCGGAGTCGTATCAATCTGGGCGTTATTTATATTAACATCTTTAGATGATATAACGGAACTGATTTCGGCCAGGAGTCCCTTTTTGTCACCGCAGTTGACTCTAATATGAACCGGGTATGCATGTTTCTCCTTGATGCTCCATTGAACATCAATCAATCTCTCAGAATCTATCTCCTGCACCATGGGACAATTTGCTATGTGAACGGAAATTCCCCTTCCCCTGGAAATGTAACCTACAATATTATCACCGGGCAAGGGATCACAGCACCTGGCAAACCTCACCATTACATCATCGATCCCGGTAATTGAAACTCCTGCAGCAGAGGGCTGTTTCGGTTTTTTCCTTACCTTTTCCAGGTCGACATCAACAGTTTTTCTTTCTTCCTCAGGCAAGAAACGGTGAGATATATACTTGGCAGACATTTTCCCGTAACCTACGCTCGCCATCAGATCATCAACTGTACTTATCGAATATTCCTTATAAATTTTCTTAATTTCATCAGATTTGAGAACCTGGCTTAACTTAAGCTTATGTTTTTTAAGCTCTTTTTCAAGGACATTTTTACCGATCTCGATGCTCCTTTTGCGCTCTTCGATCTTTATCCAGTCCTTTATCTTCGATATTGCTCTTGATGTAGCAACATATTTCAGCCAATCCTTACTTGGATGATGTCCCTGCTGGGTTATAATCTCTACGGTATCGCCATTTTGAAGTTTATATCTCAGGGGGACAATGCTTCTGTTGACCTTGGCTCCCGTACACTGATTGCCAACATCTGTATGAATGCTGTAAGCAAAATCTATAGGAGTGGCTCCTTTGGGAAAAGACTTTACATCACCACGAGGAGTAAAAACATAAACCTCATCCGGGAAAAGGGCAAGTTTCAGATTCGCCATAAACTCCCGGGGATCCTTGAGCTCCTGCTGAACCTCAAGTAGTTCTCGTATCTTCCCGATCTGATCTCCCTCACCCTCTTTAGGTAATACCCCCTCCTTATATCTCCAGTGAGCCGCTATGCCCTTTTCAGCCCACTCGTGCATCGCCATAGTCCTGATCTGGACCTCCACCCTTTCGCCGTACGGACCTATAACTGTTGTGTGGAGAGATTGATAATTATTCGCCTTGGGCATAGCGATATAATCCTTAAAGCGCCCGGGGACCGGTTTCCAGAGGGAATGAACAACGCTCAGCACCTCATAACATTCCTTTTCCCTATTGGAATCAAGTATTGTCCTGAAGGCCGTAAGATCATAGACCTCATCAAAACTTATATACTGCTCCTCCATCTTTTTGAATATACCGTAAAAATGCTTTGCTCTGCCCTCGACCTTACATTTCAGCCCGAAACTCGCCATCTCCTTTTGTATTATGGTTTTTACCTCTTCAGCATACTTTTTCCTCTTGTCTCTTCCTTTTACGACCAGCTTTGCCAGATCGTGGTACTCTTCGGGATAGAGGTATCTGAATGAAAGATCCTCCATCTCCGTTTTCATCCAGTTAATACCAAGGCGATTAGCCAGCGGCGCATATAACTCGAGAGTCTCTCTGGCGATAAACTGCTGCTTTTCCGGAGTCTGAAACTCGAGGGTCCTCATATTGTGAATCCTGTCTGCCAATTTAATAAGAAGTACCCTGATATCGGAAGACATCGCCAGAATCATCTTCCTGAAATTTTCTGCCTGCTGTTCCTCTCTGCTTCCAAAAGTTATTTTGCTTATCTTGGTCAGGCCGTCGACGAGGAAGGCAACTTCCTTTCCAAATGCCTCCTCTACTTGCTTAAGGGTCACCAGGGTATCCTCCACCGTGTCATGGAGCAAACCGGTCACTATGGCTGATGAATCCAGGTTCAGATCGACCAGGATTCCTGCCACTTCCAGAGGATGTCTGAGATAAGGTTCTCCGGACAGGCGAACCTGTCCCTTGTGGACAGAAGCGCAAAAAATATACGCCTTCTCTATCATCTCCAGATCAGCCGGAAAGAGATATTTCTGAGCCTTATCTGTGATGTCGGTTATACGTACCATCATTTTTATTCTGACTCCTGGCTCCCGACTCCTGACTCCTGTTTTCCAATTTCTTCCTGCACCCAATTTACGACAAACTCTTCTACTTCATCCAGTAAAAATATTTTAACCTCACCGGTCTTTCTGATCTTAACCTCTACCCTGCCCTCTGCAAGCTTCTTTGGACCGATGGTAATTCTGAGTGGAATCCCTATCAGATCGGCGTCGTTGAATTTCACTCCCGGTCTTTCGTCTCTATCATCGAGAATAGCTTCAATTCCCTTCCCCATGAGATTTTCATATAGTTTCTCGGCTGTCTTTAAAAGGTCATTATTTTTCACATTTACGGGCGTTATAATAACTTGAAAGGGAGCTATCGAAACAGGCCATATAATTCCGTTATCATCGTAATTCTGCTCGATGCTTGCCGCAGCCGTCCTCCCAATACCTATTCCATAACACCCCATAATCATATACTTCTCTTTACCATCTTTATCGAGGTAGGTAGCCCTCATTGCTTCGCTGTATTTTGTCCCCAATTTGAAGACATGACCCACCTCGATACCCCTCACAAACTTGAGAGGACTCTCACAGCGGGGGCATCTGTCCGTCTCCTTGACAAGCCTCAAATCGGCAAATTCCTTCACCTCAAAATCCCTGCCGATATTGGCATTCTTTACATGATAATTCTCTCTATTTGCTCCAACGACACAATTAGTCATATTTATAAAAGAATAGTCGGCGATAATCTTCGATTTTATGTTGATAGGTCCGGCAAACCCCCTGGGAGAACCGGTAACTTCTTTAATAATATCGTCAGTCGCCAGTTCAAGAGAATCACACTTTAGATAATTTCTAAGCTTTGCCTCGTTTACATCCTCATCTCCCTTTATAAGAACGGCAATCGGCGATCCATCAACCAGAAATATCAATGTCTTTACAATTTCCCGCGGAACAACATCGAGAAAAGCAGAAACTTCCTCGATCGTTCTCACCTCAGGGGTATACACTTCTTCAAGAGGTAAAAACCCTGATTTTTCAACTGCCGCTTTCTCCGGCATGGCGACTTCAGCTTTCTCCATATTTGCCGCATAGGTACAGAAACTGCAAAAAACCAGGCCATCCTCTCCCGAATCGGCAAGCACCATAAATTCATGAGAAAAACTGCCCCCTATGTTTCCGGTATCCGCTTCCACCGCCCTGAATTCAAGACCGCATCGGCTGAAAATTCTGCTGTAGGCTTCAAACATTTTATTATAACTTATCTCGGCGCCTTCTTCATCCGCATCGAAGCTGTAGGCATCCTTCATACTAAATTCCCGGCACCGCATGACCCCGAACCTCGGCCTTATCTCATCACGAAATTTTGTCTGTATCTGATAGAGATTTTTGGGAAGCTGGCGGTAGGTCTTTAGCTCATTGCGCACAAGATCGGTTATTACCTCCTCATGGGTCGGACCGATACAGAATTCTCTGTCATTGCGATCCTTGAACCGTAAAAGTTCTTTGCCATACTGCTGCCAGCGGCCGGATTCCTGCCAGAGTTCAGCCGGCTGGACGGCAGGAAGAAACACCTCCTGCGCGCCAAATCTGTTCATCTCTTCCCGTACAATCTGCTCCACCTTTCTGATTACCCTGTACCCCAGAGGAAGATAAGAATAAATTCCGCTGGTCAACTTTCTTATCATTCCAGACCGTAACATGAGCCTATGACTGACAACCTCTGCATCGGAAGGTATTTCCCTTTCCGTCGGCAAGAACATCTCAGAATAACGCATCGCTTCTCCTTCAACTGAAAAATAGATGGTCTCGTAAAAAGTCATGAAACCGATTCTTTGTCATCCTGAACTTGTTTCAGGATCTCACTTGTCTCAGGATCTAATTATTCCAATGATTGAGACCCTGAAATGAATTCAGGGTGACAAAACTTTTTACGAACCTGTCAAAATAGACGTGGTGCAGGGCTTTAGCCCCGCTTTAAAACTTCACTCTTTATCTCATCGAGTAATACATCAACAAATTCTTCTTCTCTTATCTTCCTTACTGCCTCGCCCTTTTTAAAAAGCATGCCAAAACCACGACCACCGGCAATACCTATGTCGGCTTCAGCCGCCTCCCCGGGCCCATTAACCACACACCCCATGATGGCGATCTTCAGATACTCCTTCATGCCGGCCAGTTTCTCTTCCACCTCTTCAACCAGCCTGAAAAGATCAATCTCGCAACGCCCGCAGGTCGGACAGGATATAATGTCCGGCCCTACCCTTCTGATATTCAATGCCCTGAGTATCTTATAGGCAACGTCCACCTCGGCTACAGGATCACCGGTTATAGAAACCCTGATGGTATCTCCAATTCCTTCATATAAAAGGAGCCCGATACCTATGGATGATTTGACACTGGAATTGACGATACTCCCCGCCTCAGTCACACCGAGATGTAGAGGATAATCTGTCTTTTCCGATATCAAACGATAGGACTCCACCATTGTGGGAACGTCCGATGACTTCAATGATACCTTGATGGAAGTAAAACCTATCTCCTCAAAGAGAGCGATATTATTGAGGGCGCTTTCCACCAGGGCTTCAGATGTCGGACCGCCATATTTTGACAGTACTTCTTTCTCAAGAGACCCCGCATTGATACCTATGCGGATCACTATATCTCTCTTACCGGCTTCTGAGATGACTTCTTTTATTTTATCCTTGCTGATATTACCGGGATTTATCCTGATTCCGTCAACCCCGTTTTTAATCGCTTCCAGAGCAAGCAGGTGATTGAAATGAATGTCCGCTATCAGGGGAACACTCATAGCTTTTCTGATATCCGCCAGAGCCTCGGCCGCCTCCCTGTCGGGGACGGCCACCCGTATTATTTCACAGCCAGCATCCTCAAGCCTTCTGATCTGGTCAACGGTTGCCTTGACATCCCTGGTATCGGTACACGTCATTGACTGAACAACAATGGGTGCATCACCGCCCACCTGGACATCGCCAACGTATATGGGTCGTGTCTTCTTTCTCTTTATCATCGGAGTCTGCGCCATTATGCTCAAAAATATAACATGAAGGTTAAAATGTAATCAATGAATAATTTGAGGAAAGGATAGATAATCCAACAAGGTAAGAAAGATATTGTGGAATTTCTTTTTGTTCCATATACTGCGGCTGTCGTTTCTTATAAAAATATATACCGCTTTATCCAGCTCATATACGTCTCTTCCCGACGAATTGAGCTGAACAGCGAGTGCATTATTCTTCGAATTACTTCGTTCCCCGCTGCTTGCGGCGGGGTTAGCGAGCGAATAAAATCAACAAATTTCCTTAACAGTCGGGGAGCTTCAATAATGCCTCTTCCGAATCTCCGAGCGGACCCGATTCGACTATTTAATAACGGTATATGATAAGTGGCTCGAAATACTCGCCACACTCGACCTTAGATGAGGAGGGTAAAATGGGACAACTTGATAATAAAACAGCGGTTATTACAGGGGGCGGCACGGGAATCGGCCGCGCCATAGCAAAACGTTTCCACGATGAGGGTGCGTTCGTAGCGATTGCGGGCAGGCGTAACGACAAATTAGTTGAGAGTTCGAAGGCGATCTCGCCCCACGGCGAACGCATTCTGAGCGTCCCGGCCGACATGACGGTTGAAGAGGATATCAAACGCCTGCTTTCTGTTGCCGCCGAAAAAACGGGCAGGATCGATATTCTCGTAAATAATGCCGGGGTTATGCGGTTCGGAAAGCTCGGTGAAACACCGATGTCCGACTGGGACCTGATGATGAAAACTAACACATGGGGGCCGTGGCGGCTTATAGTCCATGTCTTGCCCTACATGAAAAAGGCGGGAGGCGGCTCCATTATCAATATCTCCTCAATCGCCGGAATCAAGGCGTTTCCGGCTGCGGGCATCTACTGTGCGTCCAAGGCGGCACTGCAGGTAATATCGCAGACAGCCGCGATGGAGAATGCGCTGGATAACATCCGGGTTAACTGTATTCTTCCGGCACTTGTCGAAGATACAGAATTGGCCGCTCCTGCCGTGGGCAATGAGAACGTTCAGGAGTTCTGGGACACGTTCCGCTCTCTGCATCCGATGGGGAGAAATGGAAAACCCGACGACATCGCAGACGCCGCCCTTTTCTTTGCATCCGAACAGAGCTCCTGGATTACCGGCACACTGCTAAACGTTGACGGCGGCCGCCACATGGCCACTAACAGACCCACAGTATGATGCTTCTGCGCACTTCGGACTTTCTGTTATCGCTGATTTCTGGAGACCTGTGAGCCGTTGCGTGGGGTTGCAACTGCTAATAAGATTTGCTATCTTAAGCGGAATCATGAAAACTACTACAAATGGAATGGAGGAATCGAATATGTCTGATATGAAATGGAGCAGTCCGCCGGAGATGTAAATAGATCAAGAGAAGAAATACAAAGCACAAATCGAGACCAGCAAAGGGATTATCGAACTGGAGCTCTATCCTGAACATGCACCCAAAACAGTAAATAATTTTGTGTTCTTATCCAGGGAGGGGTTTTATAATGGAGTGTCCTTCCATCGGGTGATCAGTAATTTTGTTATCCAGGGAGGTGACCCGACGGGAACCGGCCGTGGCGGCCCGGGTTATCAATTTGGAGATGAGGTAAAGGGCAATCCCCTTATCCATGAGCGAGGTGTGATCTCTATGGCAAATTCCGGTCCGAACACGAATGGCAGTCAATTTTTTATAACACATTCGCCTCAGCCACATTTGAATGGGGGGCATACAGTCTTTGGGAAAGTAATACAGGGCTTAGAGGCTGTAGATACAATCCAGGAGGGCGATAAGATGGAGAAAGTAATCATTAGCGAAGAATAGGCCTCCTCGAATCGCCTCGTAATTGTGCTCTCAATGGAATTTTTATTCTTCTGCTTGTCAGCGGCACCGAGCTTCACGGCAGATGAAAAATTATTTTTGGAGGATGTCATGAAAGTAATGCCATATACCGAAGTTGAATCAACCTATTTTGACAACGATAAAATGAAAGGTGTCACTGCGCGCGTCGCCATCGGAAAGAATGATGGCGCGAAAAATTTCTGTATGCGTGTTTTTGAGATCTCCCCTGGAGGACATACGCCAGCGCATTCCCACGAATGGGAGCATGAAATGTTTGTTCACTCCGGGGAAGGCGAAATACTCACCAATGACCAATGGAAAAAGGTACAACGTGGCACTGTCATCTTTATGCCGGAAGGTGAAGAACATCAAATAAGAAATTCAGGGAAGGATTTGCTAATCGTTGTCTGTCTTATTCCATCGGGCGTTCCGGAATTATAAATGGGTAAAAGATGAAATGGTAACAATGATTCCGAATGACAGAAATTTGCTTCCGAAGATTTTGGAATTCTACTATCTAATCGACTAATCGCCAAGAGGGAATTATGATGATAACCAGATACATCATCGGAGGAATTGCAGGTGCCGTGATTGGCGGTATCATAGGATATGCCGGCAAGTGCTCCGGAAGCACCTGAGCCATGACTTCGAATCCCTGGACAGGGATTATTATCGGCGCAGTAATCGGGGCTTTAATTGTCTCTTCTACTATTTCCAGATAAGTAACTTACTTACTCAAACTACGAACCGCAGAAATGTCCAGGAATGTGCTCCACCGGAACGATATTCCTCGCCATCTGGTGATTACAGAAGATGTTCAGTTTTAATATAAACTAAAGGAGCTTTCTATGATTGATAGTCTTGTCGAGTTTGCTCTTCGTAATTTCACACTCACATTCCTGGTAATTGGCCTGCTCTGTTCCCTTGTTTCACTGGTAAAAAACACAAAACCACTGCATAAAAAAATCATCGTTGAGGCCATTTTCTCTTATTTTCTTCTCTTTAGCATTGGGATTGGTCATATCTATAATTTTGTTTGCCATGTCTTCTTTGCTGAAATGTCGGCTGCGTTCATCGGCTGGGGAAACAGTCCTTTTCAGTATGAAGTTGGTTTTGCTAGTTTGGGATTTGGAGTCGTGGGGTTAATCGCATTTCGAGCCGGACTTGGTTTCCGGGCCGCTGCGGTAACTGCACCGGCCTTTTTCCTCTGGGGTGCTGCCGGAGGACACGTCTACCAAATGGTTAAAGCCCATAACTTTTCTCCAGGAAATGCGGGTATCATCTTCTGGACTGACATTTTATTGCCTATAATAGGATTTATACTGCTGTACCATCAGTATAAATTAGAGAAAACCGAAACAGCCACGTAGCTTATAACATTCAAAACGTAACTTTCATGTAGAAGACGAACATACTTATGGTCCGAGCAAAGAATTGCCATGGGCAAAAAAATAAGGCACATTGCGGTTATTCCAATCCTTCACTAATAAGAAAAAAGTGCCGCGTACTTTCATTCTGTTTAGTTCTCCTCTTTCTGCTCACCTCCTGTGTGAGCATTTCAGGCCAGGCAAAGATTCGAAGTTCTCGCGAATCAGTCACAGTTTGGCCAAAGGCTTATAATGATGCTATCAAAGATGCCATCAATCCGGAGCCCGGTGAAATTGTCGACAATCTAACACCTATAGTCCAGGACAACCCGAAATTGGCATGGAAGGTTTTTGACGGTATTCCTCATGTCCTTATGATCTCTCTCGTCGGGGATATTTCCTATTACAAGGACAGCGTCGGCAAACGATACAACACTATGGATTATTATATCTGGGTTACCGCTGTTCCTGAGATACAAAAACTATGCAGGAAATATGATTTTGCCGGAAATGATCTGACAATGCGATTGCGCCAGCTTATCGGGCTTGCTCCCAATGCTAAAGTCGTCGCATTTGTAGAATTCTGGGTCAACCCCGAACACCTTTTTCGACCAGCCGCTGACAATGAAATTGATGATACCACTGCCGGCCTTATCCTCCCTGATAACACCGAGTCATGGTATCGCAAGTGGTTCAATGAACTGCGGGCTGCACAGTATTTCCAAAGTGAAAACCCAAGGCACGATGCATATCCATGGACACAGCTTGGTTACACGTATGACTGGGGAAACCCTGATTCAGAACAAGGATTGAGCGAGTTCGTTATCAAAACGAATTCAAAAGTTATTATCAATGCAATTTATGCTATTGATGCCTATTGCAATTAGGGCAATATATGATTTGATGGTCTCGTGAAAAGTCATAAACTGCACCATTTGTCATCCTGAACTTGTTTCAGGATCTCACTTGTTTCAGCATCTAATCATTTCAGTAAGTTAGAGACCCTGAAATAAATTCAGGGTGACAAAAAAAGACTTTTTACGAACTTGTGAAGCTCCCCGCCCACAGGGCGGGGCTTCCCGGCAAGGAATAATTTAATTATATTGCGCCCCTTGACCCCGCCTACAAGGCGGGGCTTGCGGGATGCGCTCCCGGTCAAAATAAATTATGGGGGAAACTATGCCTATTGACAAAGTATTATCCGGTTATCATCGATTCAAGGAGAAATTTGCAGCTGAGCAAGATGTGTTTGTTCGGTTAGCTGAAGAAGGCCAGAATCCCAAGGTGCTCTGGATAGGTTGCTCCGACTCGCGGATTATTCCGGAACAGATTACCGGAGCTGAGGCGGGGGAGTTGTTTGTGATGCGAAACATAGCCAACGTGGTGCCACCTTTTGGTACGACTGGCGATGCCGTAGGCGCAGTGATCGAATATGCAGTTCTGCACCTTGGCGTTCCACACATCGTGATATGCGGGCATACCGAGTGCGGAGGCATCAAGGCCCTGGATGAAGATATCGATATGGCGCGCGAACCACACATTGCTCGCTGGTTGGAACTGGCACGACCGGCGCGTGCCAGACTGGAGACTTCTGAAATACCAGAGGAAGAACGGCATCTGGAAATGATCAAGGCAAATGTATTGTTGCAGATAGAAAATCTCCAGACATACAGCTGCGTACGCGAGGCAGCAAGCAATGGTAAGTTGATAATTCACGGTTGGCTGTATGACTTGCATGCAGGTAATTTGATAGCCTACGATTATCACTCAGAAGAATGGAAACCATTAACCTAACCGGGTAACCAGAAAAAACTTCATAATTCCAAATGTTTAACAGACTCAATGAAGGCACTAAAAACCTTAAATTTCAGAAACGTTAAAGGTCTATTAGTTGTATTATTCTTTGTTGCAACCGTTTATTTTGCGACCACATGGTATCTCTTTCACCCTGAAAGTACCAATACAATAACACCAACGATGAAGCTGCTTGCGGAAGGTTCCATCGACCAGGATGATATGTGTATCTGGATTCATCCCACAGAATCTTCGAAGAGTACTATCATAACTGCGGACAAGGCAGCGGAAAAGATTTTTGTGTATGATCTTGAGGGTAGCGTTCTTCAGGTGTTATCAATGCCGAAACCCGGAAACATTGATGTGAGGTATGGTTTTCCGCTTGGAGGTAAAAAAGTAGATATAGTGGCATATCTGCAGCGAAAAAAAGGGGACAGGATCATTGTTTTCGCCATCGAACCGGAAACTCGCCAATTAAGAAGGGTCGATGACAACTCGATTGCCACGGGTGAAGGAGTCGGCGGTACGTTGTATCACAGTCAGAAAACAGATAAATTTTATTTTATAAAAACTACGGAGAATAAAGGCACCGGCGGGATTGAACAGTTTGAGTTGTTCGACGATGGTAAAGGTAAGATATCCGGAAGAAAAGTTCGCCAGTGGGATCTGGCAGGCTGTGAAGGTACCGTTGCTGACGATGAATCGTGTGCCCTTTACATTGCTCAGGAAGATACAGGTGTCTGGAAAGTCGGTGCTGAACCGGGTGATCCAACACCGGGAGAACTTATAATAAAAACCTGGAAGAACGGTTTGATGTTTGATGTAGAAGGTCTTACTATTTATAAATCACATGCCGGAGAAGGTTATTTGATGGTTTCAAATCAGTCACGAAATTCCGTTAAAGTCTATCAACTTGGAGGAGAAGATAAGTTCCTTGGAACCTTCCATATCGATGGTGCAATACATACGGATGGAATCGATGTGACTAATGTTTATCTTGGTACTCGGTTTCCCAAAGGTTTATTTGTTTGTCATACTGATCAGAAAGACAGCAACCGTTGCCCCGTTTTGGTGACACCCTGGGAATCGATTGCCAGGGTGTTAAACCTCAAAGCAGATGTATCATGGAATCCCCGGAGCGAAACATCAAACATTTCTAAATGAGGACAATTATGAAGAAACAAATTAAAATAAGTTTTTTTCTGTTCTTCTGCCTTTCCTCCTTGTTCCTGATTGTCACTTGTGTTTCCAAAAAACAGATTGCTACACCAGGACTCGCTCCTGTCATCTTTCCATCAAATAAAGAAGAGCTTCGCATTGAAGAGATGCACAGCCTAGTTTTCAGACAGCTCGGTGGTTACAAGGGGTCTGAGGCTTGTTACGCCTGTCACCAGAAAGAATACAGGGAAATAACCAACAGCTACCATGTGCATCAGGGACGAATCACGAAAGACGGCAAAATTGCTTACGATCCTTCAGAAGCTGTAGATACAGGTATGTACACTCGATGGTACCCGCTCTCCAATCTGGACCGGACGGCTGAGCCTGAGAAACACTGGCAGCAGATGGAAGCTATCTTCTGCGCACAGTGCCATCCCGGAGGCGGAGTATTAAAGCCGTACGGGATGGACGTTGACTGTCTTATATGCCACCAAAAGAGTGGTTACAAGGGCGGACAGGGCTTAGGCAAGTCACCTGCGGGTATGGATAAGTATGGTAAAATAGTATTGAGCAATGGCGCGCGTCTTTCCTCGTTGATGATGGCCGGGGCCAAGGTGGGTGGAAACATGAAAAAGCTTGATCTGTCCGACATCGCAGTAAAAGCTATGGAAGGGGTGGAACTTCGTGTCGGAAAGCCTGCCCCGGACAATTGTAATTTCTGCCACTGGCGGACAAACGGTAAGCGGGGCACCCGATACGGCCTGTTCAAGGGTAGCCCTACTGACGTTCATTATGCCGCCGGAATGAGGTGTCAGGAGTGTCACATTACAAAAAATCATCAGATTGGAAAAGGTAAAATACTCGATGCAATAGGCACACCTGAATTACGCGGAACCATGAAAACCTGTATGGACTGTCATGGCGATGAACCACATGAAGGTATAAACAAAGATGCTTTGAATGAACATTTACCTAAAATTACGTGCGAGGTCTGCCATATCCCGAAAACATACCCGGGTGCAAAACAAATCAACTGGCTCCCGGGAATGGATATGGAAAAAATGATGAAGCAATATCAGTGGATGATGCCGATTGCCAAGCTTTTTGGAATGGCGACACCTGAAAAGATGAACCAGCAAATAAACGATATGGTGGACTGCTACAAGTCCATGAAAAAGGCCGGGTTTAAGCCCGTATATGCCTGGTATAATCCTGATACGCTGTGCACTGAGATTCCACACCCAACAGGAAGTCGCGAAGATGATAACAGCCGTATTACGCCATTTTCAGTAGTTGAAACGATACTTTTTGATGACGGGACCACCCCTGAAGTCCTGGATGATCCTGACGGATATTCGAACGGGCACCCTGTCCCAAAAGCATTTGTGGCACGCGCCGGCGGTAAAGGAAAAAAGGACACCACGATAAAACAGATGCATCAATGGCAAAATGGACGCTATGATTCTGCCATAATAAGAAGGTCACCCATGTACTTCCAGCAGTTCCATAGTATCGCCCCCGCTAAAGACGCCTTAACCTGCAAGGATTGCCATATAAAAGCAGGCGGGCGACTGGATTTTAAATCCCTTGGTTACAGTTCGGAAGAAATTGAAGGTTTAACTAAATGATGCAAAATGATATTTTACGATCAATCAGTAAAACGACTCAAAGGAGTGTGCCCAATGAAAAAAGCTTTTATCATAGGTTTTCTCATCACAATTATTTTATCCTTTGGCATAGCAGCACAAGCCGAAAACTGGAATGAAGATTTTGAAAAAGCTTCATCAGAAGCAAAAACTTCAGGCAAATATCTTCTGCTTGACTTTAGCGGATCAGATTGGTGTTCCTGGTGCATGAAACTGGAGAAAGAAGTATTGAGCCATGAGGCCTTCAAAACATTCGCAAAAGAAAATTTAGTTTGCGTGTTGATTGACTTTCCCAGTAAAAAATACCAGAGCAAAAAGCGCAAGGAAGAAAATGGAAAGTTAATGGAAAAATTTAAAGTTCGCGGTTTTCCCACCATCATCATACTGAGTCCCGATGGAGAGTTATTAGGGACAACCGGTTACCGAAGAGGAGGAGCTGAAAAATACGTGGCTCATCTCAAAGAGACGATTAACAAACACAAAATGAAGTAAGTATATAACTGGCCTGATTGTATGGACGGGTGTGTTTACTCCAATGAAAATAAAAGAAGATATAAAAAAGGCCGCATTGGCGCTTAAAAATGCAGATACGGTTCTGATAACTGCAGGAGCAGGCATAGGCGTTGATTCAGGACTGCCCGATTTCAGGGGAAATAAAGGATTTTGGAAAGCTTACCCGCCGATTGCCAAACTGGAACTGTCGTTTAGTGAAATGGCAAATCCACGGTGGTTTCACAGCGACCCCCAATTAGCCTGGGCATTCTATGGGCACCGGTTAAATCTTTACAGAAAGACACAGCCGCATAAAGGTTTTACCCAGCTTCTGGAAATAGCTGAACAGAAAATCGGAGGTTATTTTGTCTTCACCTCTAATGTCGATGGACAATTCCAGAAAGCCGGTTATGGAAAAGACCGCATAGAAGAGTGCCACGGTTCAATTCATTATCTTCAATGCAGCAACGTTTGCAGTCATAAAATATGGGATGCGAACCGGACAGAAGTTGAAGTAGACGAGGATACGTTCAAGGCAGAAGAACCATTGCCCAAATGTGCAGACTGCGGCATGGTTGCCAGACCCAATATCCTGATGTTTGGCGACTGGAATTGGCTCCCCCACAGAACCGATGAACAGAGCCAGCAAATGAGAAAATGGTTAAAGAGAGTGCACGATGAAAAAATGAAATTAGTGGTGGTTGAAATGGGAGCAGGAGAATCTGTGCCAACCGTTCGGATGAAATCCGAATATATAGTCCAGATGCACGGCGGCACTCTAATCCGGATAAACCCTCGAGATTACTCGGTTCCTCCTCAACATATAGGAATACCGTTAGGCGGTGCAGAAGGAATAAAACAGATCTTTGAAAAAGTGACTGGCTAATTGCTGGGCTCCCCGCCCTGTGGGCGGGGAGCTTCACTTTTAAAATTAGGTACAAAAGAGATGTTTCACAACCATTTTATCTATAATATAATATTGATGGTCTCGTAAAAAGTCTTTTTTTGTCACCCTGAATTTATTTCAGGGTCTCTAACTTGCTGAAATAATTAGATGCTGAAACAAGTGAGATCCTGAAACAAGTTCAGGACGACAAATGGTGCAGTTTATGACTTTTTACGAGAACATCAATATTGGAGTTTAAATAAACGTTTTCCCCTAAAAAGAGAATCCGGGAAATCCAAGAAACGAAATGAGACGTTTGCATAACTACTTTTCTGGTCATTGCGAGGAGCAAAGCGACGTGGCAATCTATTTGTAATTACAGATAATTTGAGATTGCTTCACTGCGTTCGCAATGACATTGTGGGTATTATGCAAGGCTTTCATAAAACCTTTTGGTAACTTTCCTGCACTACCTGTAAGAGAGGAAGAGTTCTTCATGAGTTTTATTATTGTTTCAAAAGATGACAGCGTTGCAACGCTTACCCTGAGCAGGGGGAAAGTAAATGCACTCAATGAATCGGCTATCGATCAAATCAACAGCTCTTTAATAGAGTTAGAAAAGGATGAAACTGTCAAGGCTATAATTTTAACGGGCCAGGGCAACTTTTTTTCCTTTGGTTTTGATATTCCCGAATTTTTAAGCTATTCAAAAGATTCTTTCACAAAGTTTTTGACTAAATTCACCGATCTCTACACGTACATGTTCCTCTTTCCAAAACCTGTTGTGGCCGCATTAAACGGCCATACGATGGCCGGGGGCTGTATGCTTGCCACGACATGTGACTATAGAATAATGGTTTCCGGTAAAGCAAAAATCGCGTTAAATGAAATCGGCTTTGGTTCAACAGTGCTTGCCGGAAGCGTTGAAATGCTTAAATATTGTGTCGGACAAAAGAATGCCCAGTCAATCCTCTACGGTGGCTCAATGTATTCTGCGGAGGAAGCAAACCAGATGGGGCTTGTTGACAGGGTATCTTCCCAGGATACTTTGATGGAGGATGCCGGAAAGGTAGCCCACGATTTAGCTAAGAAAGACAGCGCCGCTTTCAGAAGCGTCAAAGGTATTTTGCGAAAGCCGGTAGCTGAAGAAATGGCAAAAAAAGAAAAAGATGTTATCCGTGAATTTGTCGATATCTGGTACTCCGAGAAAACATGGAATAAACTTAAAGAGATAACGATACGTTAAAACCTTTGCATAATTGCGGCCTTAGTCATTGCGAGGAGCAGAGCGACGCGGCAATCTTTCATAATTACAGTGGATTAGAGATTGCTTCGCTATCGCTCGCAATGACCTTGTTTGTATTATGCAAAGCTTTCACGTTGACGTTCTTCGTAGCGGGTCACGGAAAATCCCTGGAATGTAGAAATTGACAGTCTCGTAAAAAGCCATTTTTTGTCACCCTGAATTTATTTCAGGGTCTCTAACTTACTGAAATTATTAGATGCTGAAACAAGTGAGATCCTGAAACAAGTTCAGGACGACAAATGATGCAGTTTATGACTTTTTACGAATACATCAGAGATTGATTCTTAGAAAAACTCGATTTTATATTATGAAAAATCTGCTATACAAATTGATAATCAATGACGTGACCGACCACTGTTACAATAATTGCCTCGATTATTTTTCGGATAACTCCAATGTTCTCGACGTGGGCATCGGCAACGGGGTGATGATAAAAAATTACCACCCATTGATTAAATCCAAGGAGTTGAAAATAACCGGAATTGATATTAATAAAAGCTATATAAATCACTGTTACCGTCTCATTGAAACCTACCAGCTTGAAGATTACATCAAAATTCACCACGAGCCTGTAGAGGCCTACGAACCGCCGAGGAGAGAATTTTTTGATTTTATTCTATTTAGTATGAGTTTCATGCTTTTCGATGACCAGAAGCTTGTTCTGGATCGAATTAAAGGTTGGCTTAAACCTGGCGGAGAGATTATCTTTTTTCAGACCATGTTCAAAAAAAAGATAGGGTTCATAGAGTTTATCAAGCCGAAACTCAAATATGTTACAACTATCGATTTTGGTAATGTAACCTATGAGAAAGATTTTTTTGCTCTTATAAATGAAAAAAACCTGTCCGTCTCAGAAGACAGGCTGATAAAAAAGGAATGGTTCGGGGGCGAATACAGGATGATTGCCACGTCATTAAAAGGGGATGGATTTTAGTAATCAGGGTAATTGGGGCCACTCAAGCTCAACCCTCCCGAGTACACTGGCAAAAACCAACTTCAGGTGCTTGGAATCACCTTCAGCAGAAGAGAGCGGTAGACATTTAAGACTGTAAAACATCCCGTAATATTTATTTATGTAGGGATAAAACTCTTTTATTACCGGCGTAATTTTCTTAATTTTTCTCACCTCTACAGGATATACCCTGTTTCCCTTTTCATCCAAGAGGAATATCGTCCAGATAGAATCCCGCCTGTCAAAGTCATTTGAATCTTTATCGGGAGTATAGGCATAAAAGAGAAACTCGGTAAAATCAGAAGAAATATCCGTCAGCGTCTCCTCTTTTGATTTTTTCTCCGGTTCAGTTAAGGAATATATCCTCGAATATTCTGAAAGATAGGCCTTGTTGAATTCACTGTTTTTATAGGTTGCTGCAATACGGACTTTTGTTTCAAATTGAGAGTACACCGTCTTGTCCCTTGTCCACTTGTCCAATACGTTCAGATATTCTTTCGAGATGCTCTCGTCTTTAACTATTTCAACATAACCTTTAAGTTGTGTGCAACCGATACAGAATATTAGTAAAATCCCAAAAACCAACCAGGAACACTTCTTCATTTTTCATCTCCAAATACCCTTGAAAAGATGTAGTTCACATGTTTTAAAAAATTATCCATACTAAAGACGCTTTCAATCTCTTCAGTGCTCAAACATGACATAACTTCCCTGTCTTTTATCAACAACTGCTTAAACTCAAGTGCCTCTTCCCATGACTTCATCGCATTTCTCTGCACAATAGCGTAAGCATCCTCCCGTGAAATTTCCTTCTCAATTAGTTTCAAAAGAACCATCTGGGAAAAAATCAACCCTCTGGTCATATTGAGATTTGAAACCATTCTTTCCGGATAAATAAGCAGTTTATCCAGAAGCCCCGAGAATCGATTCAACATAAAGTCGAGAAGTATCGTTGCATCAGGAGCGATGACCCTCTCAACCGAAGAGTGGCTGATGTCCCGTTCATGCCAGAGGGCAACATTATCAAGAGATGCGGCAGCATAGGACCTCACCAGACGGGCAAGACCGGAAAGATTTTCTGAGAGGACAGGATTCCGCTTGTGGGGCATTGCTGACGAACCCTTCTGCCCCGGTGAAAAAAATTCCTCCGCCTCACGTACCTCGGTTCTCTGAAGCAGTCTTATCTCCTGGGCAAACTTATCAATGGAAGATGCAATGATCGCCAGAGTCGAAAAATATTCGGCATGCCTGTCCCTCTGAACAATCTGTGTTGAAATAGGAGCAGGTCTGAGCCCAAGGTTAAGACAAATGTATTCTTCAACGGATGGATCAACAAAGGGGAAAGTACCAACGGCCCCTGATATTTTCCCATAGCTTATGACATCCCTTGCTCTCATCATTCTTTCCCTGTTACGCTCCATCTCCTGATACCAGAGGGCCATCTTTAAACCAAAGGTGATCGGCTCTGCATGTATCCCGTGAGATCTGCCTATCATCAGGGTATCTTTATGTTTGAAAGCTTTCTTTTTCAGAACGGTCAACAGCTCATCAATGCCCTTGATGAGGATTTCAGATGCCTCTTTCAATAAAACGGCAAGAGATGTATCGAGGATATCCGAAGAAGTCAACCCCATATGTATATAACGGGAATCCTCCCCTACCCTTTCGGAAACACAGGTCAGGAAAGCTACCACATCATGCCTGGTTGTCTTTTCTATTTCATCAATCCGCCCTATGTCAAAGCCGGCTTTTTCTTTGATATTCTTCAAAGACTTTTCCGGTATTTCACCTTTTAAGGCAAGGGCTTCGCATGCCAAAATCTCTATATCAAGCCACTTTTGAAACCTGTTTTCCTGGCTCCAGATTGAAGCCATCTCTTCTCGTGAGTATCTGGTAATCAATCTTTTCTCCTGAAAGTATTTTATTTTTTCTTCTGTCTGCTGAATTCTGGCTTCTGACTCCTGAGTAGTTACATTCTTATTTAGTATGGGTTAGGGATTTGAGTCAAGGACTTTTAGCGTAAGAATTTATGGCAGCATCAAAATATATTGTCTCAATTTATAAGGGTGTAGAAAAAAAGGCGCTTTCCCTTCAAAAGGAGAAAGCGCCTTGCCGGTTATTATAAAAATAATCAAAAAGTGAAGACAGCCTACATTAGCAGGTCATGTGCAATACCATGACACTCACCGCATTCTTTTCTGCCCTTCAGCATGCTTTTGGAGTGAGGTTCTCCATGGCATTTGCTGCACGGCAGGATATCTTCGTGAGACGGACAAATTCTCGCCCCTTTTTTTGTTTTGTATTAAAGATAACTGTGAAGGCCTGAAAGGACATAATTTACTCCCAGGTAGGTGAAAATAACGGCGAGGAAACCGAAGATGGAAATCAAAGACATTCTTGTTCCTTTCCATCCCCTGACAAGACGTGCATGAAGAAAGGCCGCATAAATCAGCCATGTAATCAATGACCAGGTCTCCTTAGGATCCCAGCCCCAATATCTTCCCCAGGCATGATCGGCCCAGGCGGCACCGGTAATGATACCCAGCGTCAAAAGCACAAATCCGATTGATATCATCTTGTAGGTCACTTCATCTAAAAATTCAGGTTCAGGCAAGAAATTAACAGGGTTTTTCTTGAATCTCTGCCTTATCAGATAAAGTATGCTGGTCCCGAACGAGATGGCAAAACACGCATAGCCAAAAAAACAGCTTATAACGTGGCTTGTTAACCAGTTGCTTTGAAGGGCGGGAACTAATGGCTGGATCTGGGATTCCATATCTCCGGATAAAGAGGCATAAGCCAGCAGGATAAAAGCAAATAAGTTAGCCAGGGCGCCGATTAAACTGTTTTTATAACGCCTCCCCATAACTAAATATATAAAAATGATAGACCATGAAAAAAACACAATGGATTCATAAAAGTTTGCGAGAGGGATGTGACCGATTCCCAATTGGTAAGAATCAATCCAGCGGATGATAAATGCCGCTGTTTGAGCTGTTATTCCCAAAACGGTAAGCGCCAATGCCGCAACAGCCACTGGTTTCTTACTGAAAACAAAGGAAATCAAGTAGCTAAACGCAGCAGCAAAATAAATAAATGTTACAATACTGATAATAAAAGTATCACTCATGATGTTCTATTCCGCCTGTAATTCCATGACGAGTTTTTCCAGTTTTTCTTCAAAATCTTTCCTGTTCCTGTTTACACTGGCAGCGATTTTAACCTCACAGCCGTCTTTCCGCTCTGAAATCCGTAACCATACTTTTGTGTGTGTGAAAAAGAGGCTCAGCACAAAACCGACCAGGATAAGAATACAGCCGGCCCAGACAATGTATACACCGTAACTCCTGCTCACCTGTATGCCGGTATAATAACGACTATCAAAGTCTTTAAACATAAAGGATAAATCCTTCATTTGCTGATTATGACCCTTGAAGAGCCAGAGCATCTCATGTGTCTTCTCCGGTTCAATCAGGACTCCCAGGACAGCAGGGCCATGATTCTGATAATTGGGCATAAATTTGGCAATTGCAAATGAAAACTTGCTGTCCGGCAGAGAGATTTTTTCCATCAGGTTAGGTGTTAATACGGTTTCTTTTCCTGTCTTTTCATTTTTTACAACGATCTGAAAATTGTCAGTTTCCGCAATTCCATAAGTCGCCTGGCAAAGCTTGAACCCTTTATAGATCAGGGGATGATTTACCATGATTGCTTTGGAAAGAACTTTCTTTCCGTCTTCTAAAATAGTCAGATCACTTCTATATTCTTTTGGTTGGCCTGTCTTGTAAAAATCGACTTTAAATTTGTCGCAGCGGACTTCAAACCCGAGTTTCTTTGCTCCCTTACCACCATACAGGAACATTGTATCCGCAGTCTTTCCTTCGACAATATTCATCTGACCGTCAAAGCCCCAGATAGCCCCGATCAATCCGCCTCCCAGAATCAGAAGAATACTGAAATGGATAAAAATAAACCCCATTCTGGAATATCTGCCCTTTTCGGAAAAGAAATAGCTTTTGTCATCTTTTCTTACTTGAACCGGCAGAGAAACAAGCGATTTCAGCAGGGATGTTGTTTCCTGTTCGAGGTCAGACAAACTCTTGTGACATTGAACATTTTTATTAATCTGTGATGAACCAAAGGGCCCGTCATCAAATTTATTCTTTTCAGGGAGGGTTAATTTGATAATGCGTGGAATCTGTTTGGCTGTACAGGCAATTATATTTACTGATAACAATATTAGAAGCAGAGTAAACCACCAGGAGTGGTACATGTCGAAAATGTCGAAGAATTTTAGAAGGGAGAATACCTTGGGGCCATACAGCGCCTCATACCTTGCAAGGGGTAGTCCCTGCTGGACTACTGTGCCAAAAATAGATGTTATGGCTAAAGCAAGAAATAGAGATATTGTAAGTTTGATTGAGGAAAAAAACTTATATATTTTAACCGGCCTCCTGAACTATATGCTTGTCCACAATGTGAACGGGCTGGATACCACAAGATCAAAACCATTGTCAAGCCGTTTTCAAGCCCCGGGAATTCCAATCGTGGTTTTGCCTTTTCATTCTTGATGCACTCGTAAAAAGTCTTTTTTTGTCACCCAAAATCATGTCCTGGACTTGTTTCAGGATCATTCAGGGTCTCTAACTTACTGAAATAATTAGATGCTGAAACAAGTTCAGCATGACAAATGGTGCAGTTTATGACTTTTTACGAATGCATTATTCTTGGGCTGAAATATATTGACAAATCTGCTGTATTCCCTATATTGATTTTCATTAAGGTGGGTAAAAGATGTCAGCTCCTGAAGAAATACATGAACTTGTTGAGCGTTTTGATCGTAATATTGATACCTATCGGTCAGGCCGGTACAATGAGGCACAGGTTCGACAGGAATTTATCAACCCCTTCTTCAATGCTCTCGGTTGGGATGTCTACAACAAACAAGGCTATGCGGAGGCATATAAGGACGTAATACATGAAGATGCCATTAAAATAGGCAGCGCCACAAAGGCCCCCGATTACTGCTTTCGCATTGGCGGAACACGTAAATTCTTTCTGGAAGCAAAGAAGCCGTCGGTCGATATCAAGCAAGAAACCCCTCCTGCTTACCAGCTTCGTCGTTACGCCTGGTCGGCCAAGCTGCCGCTCAGTATCCTTACGGATTTTGAAGAACTCGCCGTCTATGACTGCCGGATTAAACCGGTCAAGACCGACAAACCTTCCAGGGCACGTACCCTTTACTTTACTTATAATGAATATATTGAACGTTGGGATGAAATCGCCTCGATCTTCTCTCGTGAATCTGTCCTTAAAGGTTCTTTTGATAAATATGTTGAATCCAGCAGGGTAAAGCGGGGAACCGCCGAAGTTGACACTGCCTTCCTCGAAGAAATTGAGCGATGGCGCGAAGTACTTGCCCGAAATATCGCCCTGCGGAACCCCGGTCTGACGAGACGCGAGTTGAATTTTGCAGTACAGCGTACCATTGACCGCGTAATTTTTCTGCGTATCTGTGAAGACAGAGGCATTGAACCTTATGGTCAACTTATGGCTCTGCGAAACGGCAGCCATATTTACGGGCGGCTATGCCAGATGTTTCAACAGGCGGATGATCGTTATAACTCCGGCCTCTTCCATTTCAAAAAGGAAAAAGATCGCGTTTCTCCCCCTGACGACCTTACTCTTGATATCGCGATTGACGATAAACCCCTCAAGGATATTTTTACGAATCTTTACTACCCGGACAGCCCGTATGAATTTTCCGTACTGCCGGCGGATATTCTGGGGCAGGTCTATGAACGATTTCTGGGAAAAGTAATCCGTTTAACGCCGGGCCACCGTGCCATTGTCGAAGAAAAGCCGGAGGTCAAAAAGGCGGGCGGCGTGTATTACACCCCCACATATATCGTGGACTACATTGTCAAGCAGACCGTCGGCAAGCTTGTTGAAGGTAAAAAGACCGGTTCGCGTGGCGCGGTGAGTAAACTCAAAATTCTGGATCCTGCCTGCGGTTCCGGCTCGTTCCTGATCGGCGCGTATCAGTATCTCCTCGACTGGCACAGGGATCAATACATAGCCGATGACCCGGAAAAATGGGCGAAAGGTCGCAACCCCGCCCTCTACCAGGCACCCGGTGGAGAATGGAAATTGACCACGGCGGAAAAAAAGCGAATCCTCCTCAACAATATCTACGGCGTTGACATCGACACCCAGGCGGTGGAGGTCACCAAGCTCTCACTCCTTTTGAAAGTCCTGGAAGATGAAAACGCCGAAACCATCGGAAAACAGCTTGCCCTGTTTCAGGAACGGGCCCTCCCCGATCTGGGAAGCAATATCAAATGCGGCAACTCCCTCATCGGCCCTGACTTTTACGAAGAGCAGCAGTTAAGCCTCCTGGATGAAGAAGAGATGTACCGCGTCAATGTCTTTGACTGGGAAACCGAATTTCCCGAGATCATGCAGGATGGAGGTTTCGATGCGGTGATTGGGAATCCGCCGTATGGTGCTTTGTTTCTAAATGAAGAGATAGAATATTTGTTAAAAAATTATACTTCTTTTGAATACCAGTTAAATAGCTTTGTAATATTCATGGAAAGAGGTAGCAGTGTCTTAAAACGAAACGGAAAAATATCCTATATCACTCCAGCGGTATTTCTTGCCCAGCATTATTTTAAAAATATTAGAAAAGTTATTTTAGAAAATTATTCAATAGAAAATATTCTAATTCTTAATTATAAGGTTTTTAAAGACGCTGACATAGGAGACACTTGCATCTTTGTCTTCAACAATAATCAATCGAAGAATAATATTATAAGATATGCAATCTTAAGAGAGGAAAGTGAATTTGACGACATATTCCTTAATGAAAGAGGACAAAACGATTTTTCAACTAATCCTCGTTATGAAATTTATTTATCAGTAAATAAAAACTTGTTTTCCAAGATAGAAAATATTTCTATCTCTTTGGGCGAATTGGCTAATTGCATAATGGGAATAAAACCTTATCAAAAGGGCAAAGGTAAGCCTAAACAAATAGAACAAACGGTAAAGAACAGGGTTTATGATAGCAATACTAAACAAGGCGAGCTATATAAAAATTATCTAATTGGGAAAGATATAGACAGATATGTGATATATCCTTTGGAACAAAGATATATAAAATATGGTGAATGGCTTGCCGAACCAAGATTTACGGCCCCGTTTGAAAAAAGTAAAATTATTTTAAGGCAAACTTCCGATAGAATTCGAGCCGTCATAGACCAAGAAAAGCATTACAACCTAAACAATATTTATAATGTCGAATTAAAAAATACAAGTTACCATTATAACTACATTCTTGGCATAATTAATTCAAAGCTAATGGTTTACATATATCAAAAAATTGTTCCAGAAAAAGGTAAACTATTTGCTGAAATTAAAAAAGTAAATTTGGTGAAGTTGCCCATCCGCACCATCAACTTCTCCGACCCCACCGACATAGCCCGCCACGACCGGATGGTCGATCTCGTCGAGCAGATGCTTGATTTGAAAAAACAACTGGCCGAAGCCAAAGTACCTCAAACAAAAACCGTTCTCCAGCGCCAGATTGAAAACACAGACCGTCAAATTGATAAACTGGTTTATGAATTATACGAATTGACAGAAGACGAAATCAGGATCGTTGAAGCGTCGTAAATCACAAGGGAAACGAAGGACGTCCATAAAAATGAAAATAATAGAGCAAGGCAAATTTGCCTGTCAATCAATGGTTATACCAAAAAGGAAATATGATGGCCGATCGTCCAGAGACGGTTTACAAATACGAGAGCTTCAACGTTAGTTCCCTTATGAACCTTAAAGCTCAATCGCTTTACTTTGGCTCTCCGCGAAAATTCAATGATCCGTTCGATTGTGCAATCACTGCAACTGTCGCGGATCCATCACCTGACCAACTTGAACTTGTCAAGCAACACTACCTGAGTGATCCGTCGCTTTCTCCGCCGTTGAGGCGGCAACTTGAGTCGTTACCGCCTAACGAACTGCGACAGCTATTAGTTAGCGGTGCCAACAAATTCGTCACTGATGCACGAGAAACATTCTTGAATACAAAAGGCGTCACTTGTTTTTCCGAGCGTAATGATGACCTTCTCATGTGGGCACACTATGGCGGTCAATACAAAGGGTTTTGTCTCGCGTTCAAGACGGACAAAGATCCATTCACAAAACTCCGCCAAGTTCGATATGTCGACACCATTCCACGCATTGACATTGTAGACTTCATCGTGAACAGCAATCACGACAAGCTGTTGGATGATCTGTATTGCACTAAATCAAGCACTTGGAAATATGAAAAAGAATGGCGTGCCCTACACTCGGATGCAGGCACACTTTTTGGGTATGAAGCGGATGCACTTAGGGCCATCTACTTCGGCCCCGACATTGAAAGGCAGGCACTCGAAATCGTGTGCCTTATCATTCAAGGTCAAAATCCGGATGTCCGGTTTTTCGTAGGCAAACGTAGCGAAACAGAATTCAAAGTAGAATTCGAGAACCGCACCTACATTTCGCACGTTGAAGCAAAACTCAAAGGGTTGGTATAACAAGGCTTTTGCAGCGGAGCGCAAAAAGCCGCGCCCGCTGAAAAGCAACGTGCACACAATCAATATGGAGTTATTATGAATAGATTGAGTAAAAAATTGCTGATCGTAATTCTGTTCCTGACAGCAATGCTAATATTTGGGGGCAGTTTTTCATCATATGCTGCTGATTTGCAGATGTTCTCCAATGCAAGATTGGTGAATAATCCAGCAAATGATGGGGACAGCTTCTTTGCGGAAGCAGGTGGAAAATCTTTCCATGTAAGGCTTTATTTTGTTGACTGTCCTGAAACTTCTACCAGTTTTAAGAGTGATGCGCAAAGGGTACGCGAGCAAGCACGACATTTTGGACTAACCCCTGCTACACGTACCATTCATTTTGGCAATGAAGCAACAACTTTTGTTGAACGTATTCTTGCTAAACCTTTCACTGTTCATACAGCTTTTGCAAGCGCCATGGGAAGGTCAGCCAAAGGCCGTGTATATGGGTTCATCATTACAGCTGATGGAGATGACCTGGCGAGTCTGCTTGTTAAAAACGGTCTTGCTCGTGCTTACGGTATGGGCAGGAAAACGCCCAATGGTATACCACGCAACGAAATGATTGAAAGACTTCGTGATTTAGAAACTTCGGCCATGTTGAAACGTATCGGGATTTGGTCGGAAAGTGATCCGGAACGGATTGCAGAATTCCGCGCAACACAACGAAGTGAGGATCAAGAATTAAAGGAATTACAGAGTCAGATAAAAAAAGACAGCTTTTCAGATGGCTTAATTGATCTAAACACTGCCAGCAAAGAGAAACTTATGGTTATCAATGGAATCGGTCCAATGCTTGCTGAAAGAATTATAGCTGGACGCCCCTATAAAACTGTAGATGATTTGCTCAAAGTGAAGGGGTTTGGTTCAAAAAAACTTGAAAAGATTCGCCCCTATGTTGTGGTAGGTAAAGAGTAGAGGAGTGACCATTTGCTTAACCAGCCACTGCACCTGATTTAACAAAAAGATATGAGCACAAACAATCGGGAACACCATGGCAAAAGTGCTGAAATAACAGGAAAGCCTTAACTCTGCTTTTAAGAAAAGAGCAGGACTTGGCTTAGGATTTGTTGTTACCGGTGTAGTAATCCTAATATTTTTCACGGAAGTTGGGATAGTTGGGGCAATTTTAATTATCTCTGGGATAGCATTGATAAGTAGAGGGCATAAATTTCATGTAGGAGCAGCTGGGGAAAGTTTAGTAGCTGAAGTACTGTCCGACTTCCCAGACGATTGGTATATATTTAATGACATGATTGTTGGACGTTCCCAAATTGACCACATAGTCATTTGTCCTAAAGGCATATATACAATCACTACTGTCCCAACGTTACTCGAATAAATTCAGTTGGTTAGAAGGGACAGGGTTTGGGTTTATGTAATCATTATTCATAAGTACTTGTAAAATTGGTTCTTTTTCAAAAAGCGTGACGCTCAAAACCTGTAAAATTGTGTAGAGACTTTGATCCAGCTTCAACTCCTTCTTGATGATAGCTACCAGAACATAGATGGAAATTGCAATCCAGATTTGTGTTTTTATCGCATTTTCCGAGGTGCCGTAAAAGGCCTTGATTCTCAGATGTTGTTTGATCCACTTGAAAAAGAGTTCTACTTGCCACCGGCATTTGTAGAGATCCGCAATGGTTTTTGCCGGAAGCGTAAAATTGTTGGTAAGAAAGACCAGCCTTTTGTTGGTATTCACATCGAGATACCGGATTCTCCGTAGTTTTTCCGGATAGTTCTTTTGAGCATAGAAGTTCTGGGGTACAATGGTCTGGTCGCATTGAATCCCTGTTGATTTGTCGATGGTGTGAGAGTACAGTCTCCTGAAGTTGAAGTTGCGCTTGGCTCGTATCACGAAGAAACCCGAAGTCTGATGGATCATAAAAAGACGAGCGAAGTCGAGATAGCCGCGATCCATAATATACATGGCGCCGGCTTCGATTATGAGCTGATCGAGGATATTGACATCGTGAACGCGTCCGTGAGTAATGATAACCACGGTGGGAATACTGCCCCGCAGATCCAGGAGAGTATGCATCTTGACTGCTCCCTTTCTCTTGCGGAATATTGCCCACGGAAACAGGGAAAGACACAGATCGATCGTAGTAGAATCCAGGGCGTAGACTGTCTGATCCAGCTCCAAACCGAAGCTTTCGTTGGAGTACAGTCTTCTGGCATTTCCGATGAGCACCTGGGCGAAGTCGGAGTAGATTCGCCAGTCTCTGACCTTGTTGGCATTGGCCAGGGTATTGCGGGAGACGTTCCCACGGATGCCCATATGGTAGAGCTTGTGTCTCGTTCCTCTGAGACATGCCTGGATATCCCTCAGACTTTCTCGGTAAGTGAGTTGAGCAAAGGCCATGCAGAGAAACTGGTCCCAGCAAGAGAAGCTTTTTACTTTGTAATTGCCGTTGTATCGTGCGACGCATTTGCGAAATTCGTGGATGGGGAGGAATTCCATTAGTTGCGAAAATATTGTTTTTCCTGAGTTCATATGTCATCTCCTGCTTAATTGATGCAGGAGTATGACATTCAGGAAGAGAAAATTTCAAATCGATAATGGACATATTGCGCTTAATCTTATGTGTTTTTAAAGCGTTACAACGTTTTCAAATGACAACGTTGGGACACCAGTGATATACAATAGAAACAAAAAACTACCAGGGCACTATCTATGGAAATGCAGAGAAGTCAGAGTGGTGTCAGGTCATCAACTATGATTACAAAACACCTTTTTATAATCCTGTTAAGCAGGGAAACGGGCACTCGTTCTCATTAAGCAAATATCTTGAGGAAAGTGGTTTTAAAAAGATTTGGGTTAACACGATAGTGGTATTTACTGAACCAAATGTTGAGCTTAAGGTGTTTTCTCCAAAAGTACCAGTAATCTATCTGTCTGCATTAAGAGGTTTTTTAATGAGGAAAATCAGGTTATGAACCCCATCTACTGCAATAAAATAGCTGATTGCGTGTCTAAGCTCATTCCTGCTAAAAGTAATAAGGCACTGGGTAAAACGTGAGAGTCACAGTAGGAATGCCGATTGCTCGGCACCCCCCGCACAGATCCCAGCGAGCGGAACTACCGCACTGGGAAAAAAGGGGGGACTTCAGGGACGCCCATAATATTATAAGATTCTGTTCATCCATCAGTGAATATCCGTTTTTCTGATGCTTTGAGTATTTCAATGCCGGCAAGTTTTCCATCAGTAGTAGTATCAATATTTAGACCTTCTGCGATTTCAATAACCCCATCTGGTTTTTCATCACCAAGCTGGAGGTACAGAGCATCTACTTCTTCATCATAATATACTTTCATTAACTTCTTCCTTTCTTCACAAGAGGTTTATAATGTCTGAAAATTCTTCCCCTGATTGGGAAAATAAAGTTGTTTCACCAGAAGCGGGGGCGTGGATTGAATTCACGGACCGGCAAATTGATCGACTGATATATGAATTGTACGATTTAACGAAAGAGGAAATAGAAATTATTGAGGGGTAAAAGTGATTATCACCACATTATTCGTCCGTATTGTGTGATTATATCCACAATTACTTTCCATATCGCCTTGACATGTCTGTCAAGCATATGTTATAGAAATTTGCATGAAGCGAGATATTTACAAAAAATTGCTTGAGTGGAAAACATCCCAAAGACGAAAACCTTTGCTTTTAAGAGGCGCTCGTCAGGTTGGAAAAACGTACATCCTGCAAGAGTTTGGAAAAAAAGAGTATGATAGCACTGCCTACTTAAACTTCGAAGAAGATCCCGCAATCAATGATTTCTTCCAACAAAAACTTGATTCAAACCAGATAATCTCTAACCTGTCTCTTCATCTGAATCAGGAAATAAAGCCGGGAAAGTGCCTGATTATCTTTGACGAAATTCAAGCCTCGAATAACGCCTTAAATGCATTGAAGTATTTCAGTGAACAGGCGCAGGAGTACCACATTGCCGCTGCAGGTTCACTGATCGGCATAACCCTGTCCAAACCTCGATCGTTTCCGGTTGGAAAAGTTAGTTTTCTTGATATGTATCCGATGACATTCCTTGAGTTCCTGGATGCCGTCGGGAAATCGGGTCTCCGGCAGTTAATAGAAATGAAATTTGAATTTTCTCCGTTTCCTCTGCCATTCCATAACGAATTACTTGATTTGCTGGGCAGGTATTTTTTTGTCGGCGGGATGCCGGAAGCAGTCAGGCTTTTTGTTGAATCAGGTAATTGGAATGACGTACGGAAAATTCAGAAAGATATTATTGCTTCATATTTGCTTGATTTCTCCAAGCATGCAATCACATCGGACATTCCAAAACTGGGAATGATATGGGATTCTATACCAACTCACCTGGCAAAGGAAAACAAAAAATTTGTTTTTACGGCAATCCGAAAAAGCGCCCGGGGCAGAGAGTATGAAAGCGCTCTTGAGTGGCTGGAAAATGCCGGTTTAATATACAAGTCATATCAAGTTACAACGGCGAAGAATCCGTTAAAAGAATATATGAATAGAACTAATTTCAAGGTCTTTGTCCTTGATGTCGGCATTTTGGGTGCGATGGTCAATTTATCCCCCCAATTACTTGCCGGCAAGGATCGTTTGTTCAACGAATTCAAAGGCGCCTTCGTGGAAAATTATGTGGCCCAGCAATTGCGCTCAGAAAAAATGGTGGATTTATATTATTGGACAAGTGAGGGGAAAAAAGCTGAAATAGATTTTCTTTGCGAATCTGCTTCTCAGATTTATCCACTTGAAGCTAAAGCAGGTATTAATCCGAAAAGTAAAAGCCTCATCTCGTTCGACAAACAATTTAATCCCACTGTATTGTCACGAACAACTCTTTTAAACCTTCGTCATGACGGTAGAATTTGTAATTACCCCCTGTATGCCATTACCCTGTTCCCGGAATTATTCGAAGAGAAGTAGCTGGTTGGTGTATGAACTCTATAAACTGACGGAAGAAGAAATCAAGGTTGTTGAGGAGGTCAAAAATGAAAATTGCAATCGTAGGAATCGGCGGCGTTGGCGGTTATTTCGGCGGCAAGCTGGCCCGGCAATACGACTCAAAAGATGATCATCAAATCTTCTTCGTCGTCCGGGGACCGCATTTAGAAAAAATCAAGGAAAGCGGGCTTGAGGTTACGACACAGGAAGAAGGCACGTTTGTTGCCAGACCCGCATATACCACAGACAATCCCGAAGAACTGGGTCCCGTGGATGTGATTATCCTTTGCGTCAAGGGCTACGGTCTTGACGCTGCTGCTCGAATCATGGCAAACAATATCCATGATGATACTGTCATCATCACTCTCCTAAATGGTGTGGATAATGCGGAACGATTGAAAGCGATTTTCAATAAAGGAAGTGTTTTAAACGGATGCGTTTATATAAGTTCACGCATCGTTTCACCGGGCAAGATTCAACAGGTAGCCGGCCCCCGCACACTGATTTTCGGTCCCGAAAACGGTTCAATCGAACCGTATAAAAAGATTGAGTCAGTCCTGAAAAATGCCGGGATAAAGGCCACGCTCTCATCAAATATCAAAACAGACGTCTGGACAAAATTTGTGTTCATGGATTCTCTTGCGGGAATAACTTCGATGACAGGAAAACCCTTCGGCGGAATAATGGAAGATCCAGACAATGTGAAGATGGTTGAAGGATTGATGCGGGAAGTAGAATCACTGGCGAAGGCACACAACGTCTTTCTCCCCGATGACGTTGTCCGGAAATCACTTGCCCTGGCTCGTAATTTCCCCTACGAAACGAAATCCTCGCTGCAACTCGACTTTGAAAAGAGGAAACAATCAGAGATCGAAACATTCACGGGATATGTTGTCAAAAGCGGTACCCGATTGAACATCAAAACGCCGTTTCACGATGAAGCATATGCCGTTCTACAACACAAACAGAAGGGATGACGCCATGAACAAGCCAAGGGTATTCGTAACCCGGCTAATACCGGAAGCAGGCTTAACTATGGTAAGAAATGCCTGTGACGCCGAAATATGGCCTGGGGATATGCCTCCGCCTCGTAATATTCTGTTAGAAAAGGTTCGTGGTACGGTGGGAATTTTACCGCTCCTAACGGACAGAATTGACGGAGAAGTCATGGACGCGGCGGGAAACCAGCTTAAAATCATCAGTAATTATGCTGTCGGGTTTGACAACATCGACATTCAGGCAGCAACTGATCGGGGCATTCTCGTGGGAAATACACCCGGTGTCCTGACGGAAACAACTGCCGATCTCGCTTTTGCATTACTGATGGCCGCTGCCAGACGTCTCGGTGAAGGAATCGATTACATTCGAACTGACAAGTGGAAAACGTTCAAACCGATGGAGCTTTTGGGGAGGGATATTCATCACGCTACTCTGGGAATCGTTGGTATGGGACGAATCGGATTTGAAGTGGCACGGCGGGCAAGAGGATTTGACATGGACGTCATCTATTACGATCACCGCAGGACCGAAAAGGGAGAAACGGTCGGTGCGAGGATGTGCCGTACACTCGATGAATTGTTTGAACAGGCGGATTTTATAAGCCTCCACGTTCCCCTTACTCCGGAAACACATCCCTTA
Organism: Syntrophales bacterium; assembly: GCA_030655775.1. NCBI lineage: Bacteria > Pseudomonadati > Thermodesulfobacteriota > Syntrophia > Syntrophales > Syntrophales bacterium. The sequence continues at coordinate 470 of JAUSPI010000096.1, read as the reverse complement.
ATTGATAGCGCTGCTCTCGCCAAGATGAAAGATACGGCGATCCTCATTAACACGTCCCGCGGTCCCGTTGTTAATTCCGATGCCCTCTATGAAGCACTAAGCTCAAAAAAAATCGCTTATGCTGCCCTGGATGTTACCGATCCGGAACCGCTGCCGTCCGATCACAAGCTCATGACTCTTCCAAACTGTCTGGTTATTCCGCATGTCGGAAGCGCAACTATAGCGACACGAAGCAGGATGGCCGTCATGGCGGCTGAAAATCTTTTGGCAGGCATAAGAGGGCAGGTACCGGATCACCTGGTTAATCCGGACGTACTTGCACACCGCCGTTAGAGTCTTTATTCACAACAACTGCGTTTTTTGCGCAGATGTTGGTACCAGTTCAAACAGCAAGATTTAGTTAAGAGTGTAAAGTGAACTAAAGTGAGCTAAAGTGCCTAAAGTTAAAAAATGCGCTTTCAGCGCAGCCT
>JAUSPI010000095.1 GCA_030655775.1 Syntrophales bacterium | reverse complement strand
GGTGAAAGATTAGATCGACATCTCAATGAAGAAGAATTGAAACGAGTAGGAGACGAATTAGGTGGCTATATCGATTGGTACGGCACAATATCTGATACTATTGATGATGTGATAGGAGAAAAAGAATAAGAGCCAAGCCTGCCCCCAACTCCCCCCTCCTTTATCTGTCCTCATCCCCTTGTTTTTTCAATAATTTTTAAAGTAATGTCCTTGTTGTATACCGATGAAACCGGGGTGTTCCCCTGGCACCTTCCTTTCTCATTATTTCCTTTCAGACTTGCCCAATAAGAGTTTCTACCCCAAGCATAATTAACCCACATGATATAAGGTTTTAAAAATAGCCTCATACCCACGGAAAAAGTGGTAGGGTGTCTCGTTTTTTTGAATTTTTGAGACAATATTGCTTGACATTTACTCTGCTATTGATATAGGTTGCCGTCTTTAGTGATCATTTAATAGAAAACAGCTTAAATTTTGGAGAAGGGGTCTATGGAATTCTGGCGGGTTCCACTTGATGTGGATAAAGTACAGGTTACTCGGGGTAAAGTACACATCCTTGAAGATCGATGTAAGGGGTGTGGATACTGTATAGAGTTCTGTCCCCGGCAGGTGCTGAAGGTTTCTTCAAGATTCAATAAAAAGGGGTATCATCCTCCTGTAGTAAAGAAAGCCGATGCCTGTGTGAACTGTCATTATTGTGAAATCATTTGCCCGGAGTTCGCCATCTATTCTGTCAAGGCTCTTAATCAACAAGACGTGCAGGAAGAGGAAGAATCTTTGTGAATCAGGAAAGTCGGATTTTAGGACACTATCATAAAAAGAGTTGAGACGAGGGGTGGAATGGAACCAACAATCCTCACGGGTGAGCATTATATAACAGGTGATGTTGCCTGTGCAGAAGGGGCACTGGCGGCGGGATGCCGGTTTTTCGGTGGGTACCCTATAACTCCTGCTACAGAGATAGGCGAGCATATGTCTGAAAGACTTCCGGGGGTTGGGGGAACGTTTATTCAGATGGAAGACGAAATTGCCGCTGTCGGTTCTGTGCTCGGTGCTTCATGGGCAGGCGTTAAAAGCATGACTGCTACTTCCGGGCCGGGTTTCAGCCTCATGATGGAAAATATCGGACTTGGGATCTGTACGGAAACCCCATGTGTGATCGTTAATGTACAGCGGGCCGGGCCGTCTACAGGTCTTCCGACCCAGGGTGCACAGGCAGATATGATGCAGGCGCGATGGGGTTCTCATGGTCACTATGAGATAATTGCACTTGCGCCATCTTCCCCCCAGGATATGTTTTATCAGACGATTACCGCGTTTAACCTGAGTGAAACCTACCGCTTGCCTGTATTGATTATGAGCGATGAGATGGTCGGGCATATGAGCGAAAGGGTAATCATACCCCGGTCAAAAGACATTGTGATACGATCCAGACCGAAACCAAAGGGACGGAAGGATCGATTTAAGCTTTTCGAACCCGGACCAAATGGGGTTGCACCCATGCCTTCGGCAGGCGACGGGTTTAACATACATGTCTCTGGCCTCACTCACGATGAGAGGGGTTATCCGGCTTTGACCGTGGAGGGGCAGGAAGAGATGATAGCCAGGATTACCAATAAGATTCGCAAAAATCTGGATGATATTATTCGGACTGAGAGTTATTACCTGGATGACGCTGAAATTGCCATTGTATCTTATGGGGTTTCCGCTCGAACCGGCATGGCTGCAGTTGATATTGCCAGGAAGCTGGGAATTAAAGCGGGTCTTTTACGGCTTGTTACGGTGTGGCCTTTTCCAGAGGATCAGATTAGGAAGCTGGCAGAAAGAGTGAAAGGATTCGTGACAGTAGAGATAAATTTAGGGCAGATTCATCTTGAAGTTGAGCGATCTTTAGGCGGCAAAGTACCCTCCTTTCTGGTCGGGCATCCGGGCGGTACAATAATTTCTCCGGACAGGGTTCTCAAAGTATTGAAGGAGGCCTTTTAACCATGTCCGTAAAATTGAAAAAGGCCGACAAAAAATCGGAACACCCGCTCGATTATCTCCTTCGGAAGGATCGTATACCTCATATTTGGTGTCCCGGATGCGGGATAGGGACGGCTTTTTCTTCATGTCTGACCGCGATAAAAGACAGCGGTATTGATACCTCAAAGATGGTTATGGTTTCCGGAATCGGCTGCTCGGGACGTGCTGCCGGTTATGTTAATCTGGATTCCTTTCATACAACGCATGGAAGGGCAATTCCCTTTGCAACAGGATTGAAAATCGCTAACCCGGAACTCAATGTACTGGTATTTAGCGGAGATGGTGACCTGTTTGCAATTGGCGGGAACCATTTTATTCATGCCGCAAGGCGCAATGTTGATATTACGGTTGTCTGCATCAACAATTTAAATTACGGCATGACCGGTGGTCAGGTGGCGGCAACCACGCCGTATATGGCCAAGACAACGACGACCTCTGCGGGAAATCCGGATATTCCTTTTAATTTGCCGCTCATGGCAATCGCTTCTGGAGCAACCTATGTGGCCAGATGGACCACATTGCACACACGGGAGTTTACAGACTCAGTGGAAGAGGCGCTGCTAAAAAAGGGATTTTCCTTTATTGAAGTTCTTTCTCCCTGTCCTGTGAATTATGGCCGACGTAACAAGTTGAAGCTGATGGATATGTTGAGGATTTACCAGGAGAAAACTATTATAAAAAATCAAGCGTCTCCCTTTGAGCTGGATATAGATATGGAAAAAGGAATTATCCTTGGTACATTTGTCGATGTGGATCGAAAAACGTGGCTGGAAAGGTATGACAAACTCTATAAATCCGTTAACACTGAATAAAGTTTTTTACTTCGGGTTCTAATCTATGACTGATACGCGAAATCAAGGAAAAGCAAGAAAGGAAATTATCATAACGGGATTTGGAGGTCAGGGTGTTATCCTGGCTGGTCGTATCCTTGGAAGAGCGGCTGCTTTAGGTGACAAGAGGGAAAGTACCTTTGTTCAGTCTTACGGACCCGAGTCACGAGGCGGAGCATGCAACGCTCAGATTGTTATTTCAGATAATATCATCCATTATCCTTACATAAAAGATCCTGATATTCTCGTGTGTATGTCCCAGGGTGGCTATGATAAATTCATAGGACAATTGAAACCCGATGGGGTTCTGCTGATTGATGAGGATCTGGTTCGGCCGCACGGGGCCAAAAACTTTTATTCTGTTCCAGCTACTCGCATTGCCGAAGAACTGGGACAGAAGATGATGGCCAATATCATTATGATAGGTTTTTTAACTGCTATTACAAAAACTGTATCCCCCGAAGCAGCACGGAATACCGTTGCAGAATCGGTGCCCGGGGGAACAGAGGAAATGAACATCATGGCCTTTAATAAGGGCTGGGATTCCGGTCTTGCCACGCTTAAGGGGCGTAAGAAAAAGGCCTCCGGACGAACAGGGACTCTTTCATGAAACGATCGAAAGACAGGCTTCATAAAGTTATTGTTATCGGTGCGACACCGGCCGGTATATCAGCGACCAACAAGTTGGGAGAACTGGGAATCCCGGTGACACTTGTGGATAATGATTGTGATCTTGATCTCAAGTTGTCCCGGGATGATTGGAAGCTCAATTCCGGTTTACCGCTGAACCATGCCCATAGGCCTGGACTTATCCGGATTTTAAGGAATTCTGCTATTCAATGCGTCATGCCTGCCGAAATAACCTCGATTAAGCATGCCCCTCAGGGATTTCGTGTACGCATTAACAAGATACAGACATTTGTTGATCCGGATCGATGCACGCTTTGCGGTCGATGCGTTGAGATTTGCCCGGTTTCTGTTTCTGAAGAAGAAAAAGCCATCAAAATTAACAGTCGGCGGAGTCTTCCCGGACGGGCAGTTATCGACAAGAGACGCCAGCCGCTTTGTCAGGAAAACTGTCCACTGGGCGTTAATGTACAGGGTTATATTGCACTGACCAAAGCCGGCAGGTATCAGGACGCACTGGATTTGATCAGAAAGGATAATGTTTTACCCGGCATCTGCGGACGCGTTTGCACCCATCCCTGTGAAAAAGCATGTCTGAGAGGCGACCTGGATGAACCCATCTCCATTCGTGATATCAAACGGTTTTTAGCAGACTATGAGATTTCCCATCCCGGAGAAGTAAGACCCTCGGATATCTGTACCGAAAAAACAGAGAAGATTGCCGTTATAGGTTCGGGACCTGCCGGTCTTGCTGCAGCAGCGGATCTCGCCCGCCTGGGATATCAGGTCACGGTTTTTGAAAAGAATGAAATGGCAGGCGGGATGCTTCGATACGTAGTCGGACCACATCGTCTTCCCAGGGATATCCTTGACATTGAAATCGAATATATTAGAAGGCTGGGGGTAAAATTCGTTACCGGCCATCCTGTTGATTTTGATCATGACCTGAAGCAAATCAGAAAAGATTTTGATGCTGTCATCTTAGCTGTCGGAACGTGGGCAGACGAGAGTCTCGGTGCACCCGGGGAAGATCTGGCAGGGATTGAAGGGTCTTTGCCTTTTCTGGAAAAAGTTTGCCGGGGTGAAATAAGAGAACTAAAAGAGAGCGTAGCCGTTATTGGTGGTGGCAACTCGGCAATTGATGTTGCCCGTGCTCTTGTTCGACTTGGAGCATCTCCTACTGTGCTTTATCGTCGGCGAAAACAGGATATGCCTGCCGATCCTGAAGAAATAGCTGCTGCACTGGAAGAAGGGGTTACAATTAAGGATTGCACTCAGGTTGTTGCCTTCAAGGGAAAAAATGAAAAACTGGATCGACTGCAGTGTATGTCCACCCAACCCGGAGAACCTGATGCCCGCGGTATTCCAAGGGCTGTAGTTATTCCGGGGCAAGAAGCGTTTGAACTGAATTTTGACCGGGTTTTTGTTGCAATCGGTCAAACGGGGAACTTCAACAAAGATTCTGAAACGGAGCATGAAAATCCCCCCATCCCCCCTTTACTAAAGGGGGGTAAGGGGGGATTTTCATATAAAGCCGCATTCAATGTTACCGGCAAAGGATTGATTGAGGTAGATGAATCCATGCGTACCAGCCTTGAAGGCGTTTATGCATCCGGAGACGCGGTTTCAGGTCCTTCTTCAGTAGTTGAAGCAATGGCATCCGGGAAAGCTGCTGCCCGTTCGGTACATAGGGATATTTCCGGAAAGCACAGAGGGGGTATGCAGACCATGAGGCCGGAAGACAAGGAATTTCCGGACATATCTGCGGATATTCCCTCTGAATTTCGACCGACAATGCCTGAAAGACAGCCTGCCGTTCGAAAGGAAGATTTTTCAGAGGTTGCTCTGGGCTTGAATGAACCTCAGGTATCGTTGGAGTCAGGGCGCTGCCTTCAATGTGGGGTCTGTTCCGAGTGTCTTGAGTGTATTTATGTATGTGATGCAATCAAAGCGGTAAATCACGGAGAACTACCTGAAAAGATAATTGACAATGCCGGCGTACTCATTATTGCAGATCCGGAAATTGCCCCGCGGGTCAGGGGAGAGGATGTCATTAGGGCGTATGGTCCTATGGCTTCCAAGACTGATGTTTATGCCATGATTATGCGCGGTTTTGCAGCCGCGGCAAAAGCCATGACCCTTCTTCAAGGAACCACTCAGAGGCTGAGAGGTCACGGAATATCGGTTTCTCCTCCCGACCCGGGTCTTTCTCCAGATATTCGTTTGGGAATTTTTGTATGCAGGTGTAACGATTCCCTCGGGTGGCTTGATGGCATGAGTGAATACGTAAACGGATTGAGTAATCTAACAGAGGTGGTCCATGCTGAAGAGATTTCTTCTGCCTGTACGCCGGAAGGATCTACAAGGATATTAAGAACCATTCGCGAAAAAGGTATAACCCGCATGGTTTTAGCCTCCTGTGTATGCTGCCCGATGAATTTTGCATGCAGTGCATGTACAGACCAGAGAAGCCGGCTGAAACATTCCATCTTTACCGGATCAGGGGTAAGCCGCGCTATGGTTGAAACCTGCAATCTGAGAGGAGAGGTCTTGCGATTGATAGGTCAGGATCCTTCCCTGGCATTAAACAGATTTTCAGGATTGATTGATCGGTCGGTCAGACGTGCAAGAATTTTAAAATCCCTTCCTGTACTTGCAAGAAACTATAATTTTACCACTGCAGTGATAGGAAAGTCTGAGGCCGCATTTAACAGTGTTTTCACGCTTGCAGAAGCTGGTCTGGAGGTATTCTGGTTTGGATCATCAGAAAACCCTGTGCCTGAACAACTGAGTCGTCCAAATGTTCACATTTTTAGCAGGTCTTCCGTTGAGAGATTGAGTGGAACCCTGGGTAATTTCAACGTATTTGTTGAATCGGACGGTTTTCAGCAAACCCTTCGGGTAGGAGCGGTTATCCTGGACGAGAAGTCGAGAAAGGCGATTCAATATATACAGACTGAAGGACTGTCAGGTCAGATTAAAACCGTTTATCAACAAGAAGGTATCCCTGGCATATCATTTTTTTATCCTGGAGCTACTTCCATCTCAGGACTCTTTTTGGCAGATCCGCCGGGGGTAAATGTTTCTAAAAGAAAGAAGGGAATGGCTGCTGCGGTTCTGGCAGCTACTGTGATGCCCCGTGGGCCTCGTCAGAGCAAAGGATTTACCGTTGTGGTAGATGAGACATTATGCCGCGGTTGCGGTCGGTGCTTGCGAGTGTGCCCATATATGGCGGTTTCTCTGAAAAGAAATGCCGTTGATGGATGGTGTGCGTCGGTGGATGAAGCACTGTGTAAAGGATGCGGAAACTGTATTTCCGTTTGTCCCACTAATGCCGCTGACAGTCCATATAGAAGCCAGAGGTTTCTTGAACGAATGCTTGAGGAGTTATTATAGGATTTAAGGATTATAAGGGGAAAATGGATAATTTCAATATTGCCTTGTTCATGTGTAACTGGGGACCGCATTCTGCATTTCAAACTCTTCAGGATCAGAGGGCTGAAATTCCTCCTGAAATAAGAATGATTCGGATACCCTGTACCGGAAGAATCAGCAAGGCGTTACTTTTAAAAGCTTTTGAAAAAGGAGCCGATGGAGTTGCTCTCGTTGGGTGTGACCCCGGAACTTGTCGATATGGAAGTGGAACTGTCACTGCCCACGATAATACGGCAGACTCACGGGAAATTCTTCAATGTTTAGGTTTGGGAAAAGATCGTCTTTGTTGGGCCACGTTTTTACCTGATGAATCAGATGAATTGCTGCAGTTTCTTGTAGATTTTACAGATCAAATAAAACGGTTGGGAAAAAGTCCGGTGATCCCGGTCGGAGAGGCACCGGAAGAAGTTATCAGCGGGGAATCAGTGGCCGATATTGTTTCTTTTCATAATGTCTTTGCATGCCAGGACTGCGGAAAATGCACGTCTGCCTGTTCGCTGGCTGTGGCTGGAAAACCGTTTTCTCCCCGTGCTCTGGTGACTTCTATAATAGCAGGTGATATAGATTCTCCTTCAGTCCAGGATAATGTCTTTGCATGCCTGACTTGCGGGCTCTGTTATGATCGATGTCCCTCTGCCATCAATTTCCCGGGGTTTATCAGGGATATCCGGGCGTTTATACAGAAAAGAAAAGGAGATACTCATCCGGTTCACGGGGGCTTTTTTCACTCTCTTATGAGAGTGATGACATCTCCCGGACTGACTGCAAAACGCTGGGACTGGCTTCCCGAAGATATTGTCATTGATGACGAAAGCAATGTCCTTTTTTGGGGCGGGTGTGCGACGTACTTAGACATATTTTTCAGAAAACATCTCGGTGTTAAAACCAGAGATATTCTGGTAGACAGTCTTCGCCTCATCAATTTTTTTGATATTCAACCTGCACTGCTTCACGATGAACGATGTTGTGGACATGATCTCCTCTGGTCCGGCGACCGGGATAATTACAAGAAGCTCGGTGCCTTAAACGTGGAAATGATTCAAGACCTTGGAGTCGAGGAAGTTATTACTGCTTGTCCGGAATGTTACCGGACGCTCTCACACGACTATCAGCGGCAAGGAATAGAATTAAATGTCAAGGTAACGCACCTTTATAGTTTTCTGGAAAACGAAATTGCCAAGGGCGCCGTTGATTTCAAAAAAATTGACAAGAGGTTGACCTTTCAGGATCCATGCCGCCTGAGCCGATTTGAACAGGGGGCAGAGTTGCCACGAATGCTGATTAGTCATCTCAAAGCCGTCAGTTTCCAGGAAATGCAGAACAGTGGAAATTCTGCTATATGCTGTGGAAACTGTGCATGGACCGGATGTGATTCTTTCAGTAAAACACTTCAAGTAAAGCGTCTCAAGCAGGCACATGATACGGGAAGCAATCTTCTGGTCACTGCTTGTCCGAAATGCCAGATTCATCTGAAATGTGCCATGGAGGACCCTTTTCGAGGAGAGGAGCTTGAGATTGAAATGGTAGACCTGGCAAGTCTTATTGCCAGGACTATATACTGGAAGTAATTGTTTTCACAGGAGATAGTTGGTGATTACCTTTCGTTAATATAAATATTATAATTTGAGGAACAAAGATGGAAGCAAGTAATTTAGCAAAAATTTCGACCGCTGCCGTGCAGGAGGTGCGTGTTGGTGTGTATGTGTGCCACTGTGGTTTAAATATTGCCCAGTCAGTGGACTGCCGGAAGGTGGCTGAAATAGCATCAGAACTTGATGATGTTGTTATTTCAAAAGATCTTATTTATGCCTGTTCGGAACCGGGACAGCAGGAAATCAAAGATGATATCGTTGAACATAAATTGGACCGAATTGTGGTAGCCTCTTGTTCACCGAGGCTTCATGAACCTACATTTCGCCAGATGATACAGTCCGTTGGTCTCAACCCTTATCTACTCGAAATGGCCAATCTTCGTGAACAATGCAGCTGGGTTCATATGCATGAGCCCGAAGCCGCCACGCAAAAGGCTACGGATCTGGTAAAAATGGCTGTTTCACGGGCGCGACTGCTCTGGCCGCTCACTGAAGAAATTCTGCCACTTACAAAACGGGCCATGATTATTGGAGGTGGTATTTCCGGAATTCAGGCCGCTCTTGATCTTGCAGACAGTGACTATGAAGTCATCCTGGTGGAGAAGAAGCCGTCCATTGGCGGTATTATGGCTCAACTGGAAAAGACCTTTCCCACCATGGACTGTTCCATCTGAATTCTCGGGCCGAAGATGACGGATGTCGGTCGACATCCCAGGATAAAACTCCTCACCATGAGTGAGGTTGTGGATGTTAAAGGTTATGTGGGCAACTTTGAGGTTCGGATTGTTAAGAGGGCACGCTATGTGGACGAAAATCAGTGCACGGTATGTGGAGAATGCGCAAAAGTTTGTCCGGTAGTTCGCCCGGATGAGTTCGATGTGGGGCTTTCTTCACGCAAGGCCATTTATTCACCCTTTCCCCAGGCTGTACCTTCTGCTTATTTGATTAATATCAATGAATGCCTCGGTCATACCCCTTCCGTATGTTCCAAATGCATCGATGCCTGTGATAAGGGCTGTATTGATTTTAACATGTCCGATGAAGAGTTTGTGGAAAAAGTGGGCTCTATTATTGTGGCAACCGGTCTGGAGCCCTATAATCCCACTGAGCTTGACGAATACGGATACACAAGGTTTGAAAATGTGCTGACCAGTATGGAATTTGAGCGACTTGTCAATGCGGGAGGCCCTTCCCAGGGAGAGCTGATACGTCCCACAGACAAAAAAAGACCAGTATCCATCGGTTTTATTCAATGTGTCGGTTCCCGTTCTGCGAGGAAAGGCAGCAGTTACTGTTCAAATGTTTGCTGTATGAATACTGTAAAGAGCACTCTGATACTTAAAGAACATTATCCTGAAATGGACATAAAGGTATTCTATATCGATATTCGCGCATTTGGGAAAGGTTTCGAAGAACTTTATATGCGCAGCCGCAGATTGGGGGTTCATTATCTGAGGAGTTTACCGGGCAATGTAGAGGAGCTGCCGGATAAAAGTCTTAGAGTCGCAGTTGAAAATACAGCCACGGGAAAACTGGATTTTTATGACCTGGATATGCTGGTGTTGGCCCTGGGTATCCAGCCGGCACAAGGCACCAAAAAACTTCAGGAAATGCTGGGGCTTCAGTTGACTTCCGATGGGTTTTTCCTGGAAGCCCATCCAAAACTGCTGCCGGTAGATGCTGCCACGCGGGGCGTTTTTTACTGTGGATGCGCTGAAAGTCCAAAGGACATAAAAGATAGCGTTACTCAGGCCTCCGCAGCAGCCGCGCGTGCCATAAGGCTGATGCATAAAGGTGAAATTACTTCAGAACCAATTACCTCCGAAATAATTCATGAGCATTGTAAATCCTGTGGAATATGTGTGGAGGTGTGCCCTTACAATGCGATTACCGTTGATGTAAAGAAAAAAACTCCGGCGGTCGTAAATACCGCGGCATGTGCCGGTTGCGGTACCTGTGCTGCAGAATGTCCTTTTGGGGCCATCATCATGAACCATTTTACGGATGATCAGATCACCAGGCAGATCGATGCCATGCTTGAAGAAACGCCCGGAGAGAAGGTTCTGGCATTCGCCTGCAACTGGTGTTCATATGCCGGGGCAGATTATGCGGGCGTCTCGCGTTTGCAATATCCTGCCAACGTTCGTCTTATACGAACCATGTGTTCAGGCCGTGTTGATGAAGAATTCATCTGGCATGGCTTTCTTCAAGGTGCCCCGGTTGTTCTTGTCAGCGGATGTCATATTGGCGACTGCCACTATATTGACGCCAATCATTGGACCGAAAAAAGAATCAAGAAAATCCACAAAAGGATGGAAAAACTGGGCATCCGCCCGGAGCGACTCCAGCTTGCGTGGATCAGTGCGGCTGAGGGTATTCGATTTGCAGAGGTGATGCACAAGATGGAGAAGCTCCGGCAGGAAGTTTCAGACCAGGAAATTGCTGAAACAATAGAGATTTTGAAGAACCGCAAAAAATAGCCGGTTCTGCAAAATAAGGGTAAATTAAAAGAGACTATGACCAGCAGGCGAGTTTTTGCACGATCTTCTAAGCGTCCTTTATCTGTTCATCAAGGTACGATTGAGCCACAGAAAAGATTCTTTCTACCTTCTTTGATTCAGGCAGGACGTCGCGGATCATCTCTATATATCTCCTCTCTTTGATGCACTGAAAGGTAGGGGTAAAATTGATGTCGTAGATCCACCCGATCTGAAGCAGCTTGAAGTCATTCAGGTTTTTCAGGTGTGTAACATCCACGATTTTTCCCTCCAGCAAATCATTATAGACATCATCAGAAATTCCCGGTGTATCGGGCAGGCCAAGCTCAAGCGCACCATTTCGCTTTCCATTCTTCCGCCGGTAATAATCGGTGACCACCCGCCAGATATCCAGTTTGTCGGCATCGCGCAGCAATTTTGTAAAGAAGAGGCATTTTTCTGTCTCTTTTTGTGGCAGAGCCGCACGGTTGTGGTATAAAATTGTTTGCAGAATCAGCTTTTGTGTCGATTCATCTATACCGCTGAGCACACCATTTTCCTGCAGTATCTTTATCCCATGTTCGGCATGATTCACAGAGTGAAAGTCGACAAAGGTTCGATAACGGGCATACTGTTCAAAACGGCCAATGTCATGGAGAAGGGCAATGACCTCGGCCAGGCAGAGATCTTTATCATGCAATCCAAGTTTTTCACCAATGTTCAGAATCTCACCGCACACCCGTTCGGTATGTTCTTCTTTCAGGACAGTGTTCTGTTCCAAATCGTCATCAACCGACTTAAATATCTGCACATACCCGGAAAACCAGTCTTTTAAAGCTGCCACTGTTTCTTCATTCATATATTTCACCATGGAAGATCTATGTAGTAGAATAGATCACAATATTGCAACAAAAACATTGAGATTTTCCGGGACATTTGTATTTGTGGGCAATTCCTGATAGAAAAAGACTGTGCTGCATATCTGTTTCGTGGAGAAGAATGGCTGTATCGTAGTAGAATAAGTAACGGGTCGTGAACTATGAAACTTGGCAACAAAAAAGCGATATTCGGCTGGGCGATGTATGACTGGGCTAATTCGGCCTTTGCCACAACGGTCATGGCTGCATTCTTCCCTGTTTTTTTTAAGCAGTTCTGGAGTGCCGGCGCCGACCCCGTGGTGAGTACGGCAAAACTCGGGCTGGCGAATTCCATTGCCGGCATTGCCGTGGCTCTGTGTGCACCAATACTTGGCGCTATTGCGGACAGGGGAGGGGTAAAAAAGAAATTACTCTTTTTATTTGCCTTTATCGGCGTGGTAATGACCTCATCTCTCTATCTTGTCTCAAAGGGGAATTGGCCCATGGCAGTTGCGCTTTATATCTTTGCTGTTGTCGGATTCTCGGGGGGAAACATCTTTTATGATTCATTGATCACCGGTGTTGCATCCAGGGGGAAAATGGATTCGGTTTCCGCACTGGGGTTTGCCCTCGGATATTTGGGGGGCGGTATCCTTTTCGCGGTCAATGTATGGATGGTTCTCAGACCGGAGACCTTTGGATTTGCCGGTGCAGAAGATGCAGTGAGATTTTCATTTCTTTCAGTGAGTATCTGGTGGGCTGTTTTCTCCATTCCGATATTTCTGTTTGTTAAGGAACCCGCTCGTGCGCAGGGCGAATCCACCTTGAACATAGCGAAGGCTGGCCTTATTCAATTAAGAAATACCTTTCAGGAAATTCGCCATTTGAAGGTCATCTTTCTGTTTCTCATGGCTTACTGGCTGTATATTGACGGTGTTGGCACAATTATACGTATGGCGCTGGATTATGGCATGTCAATCGGGTTTGAGTTCAAGGATCTCATAGTTGCCCTGCTCATTACGCAGTTCGTCGGTTTTCCATCTTCCATAGGATTCGGCTATTTAGGGGGGAAGATCGGCACCAAACGCGCGATTTTTATTGCCATTGCGGTATATCTTTGCGTTTCCATCTGGGGTGCCTTCATGCAGAGCAAAAGCGAATTCTATATCCTTGCCATTATAATCGGGCTGGTTCAGGGTGGCATTCAGGCACTCAGCCGCTCATTTTATGCTAAGATAATTCCAATTGATAAGTCGGCAGAGTATTTCGGATTTTATAATATGATCGGCAAATTTTCAGTTATTGTCGGTCCCGTTCTTATTGGTGCCACAGGCCTTCTGGTCAGATCTATGGGATACAGTAGCCATATCGCATCGCGTATCGGTATTTCCTCCGTTTCACTCTTTTTTATAGCCGGCGGCATTCTGTTTTACTTTGTGAACGAAGAGGCGGGCAGAAAAGAGGCTGAATATCTATCAGAGAAATAGGACTTTTCTACTTCCTGAAATCACCTATATCATCCCGCACTTCATCGAGCAGCCTCCTGTTTTTAGATGTGTTTTTAGATGTTGACATATGATACAATACTCCCCTGTCTGATAAAAATAGTAACAAAATTGAAGATAATAGAACAAGGCAAATCTGCCCGTCAACTCGGCATTCGGCAGATAGAAAATGATCTAATTGGATGTTGAAATAGTGAAAACAACACAATATTTTGATTATACAAAGAAAAGATCTGATCGAGCCCAAATCAAAGAAGAATGGATAAAATTTGTCATTGCCAATCCTGAAAAAACCGAGACTCAATCGGATGGAAGGATCAGAAAATGGGCCAAAATATCAGAAGTAGGCAAATATTTAAGGGTTATCTTGCTCGATGATGGAGAAACGGTGCATAATACCTTCTTCGATAGGTCTTACCAGGAGGATTAAACTATGAAAGTAAAATATTTTTCTGACACTGACACTGCTCACGTTGAATTCACAGACAGGGAAGTCTATGAGACGAAAGAGATAAGTGAAAACATTTATGTGGACATTGACGAAAAAGGCAATCTCGTGAGTATGACAATTGAACACGCAAAAGCTAATGCAGGGCTGTGGGAATTTTCGTATCAAGAAATGTCTCGCCAGACCGCGTAAAACTGTCGAACACGACTCTGCACCAAACCTACATTCCGCTTCTCTCATAAATAGGCATAAATAGGGACATCCATGATAAGTTTTGTCAAGGGGAAAACGGAGATTTCCCTTGACCTTCCGGATTGACGGATTCCCGGCGGTTATTCTTGTTGATCTGCCTCAACTCGATCTTTTTCTTCATTCTTTGTGGTCCGCACTAATCGA
>JAUSPI010000094.1 GCA_030655775.1 Syntrophales bacterium | reverse complement strand
GATGTAAGGCCGTATCTTTATTCTTTAGGAAATCCTTTTGTTATTCTGTAAATTTCTAAACAAAGCTGATAGGATCTTTACCAAACTTTTAACTCTTTATAATTCTTAAGTATTTCACTCGAACCCTTGACCCCTTGAATCCTTGAATCCTTATGACCATACCAACTCTTTTGGAGATGACCCTAAGCTTTTTTGTTAAAATAATCTGTTATTATTTGCTCATGGTCAAACATTAGCAAGTCCGGAAGATTGTCTTTGGTGAATATACCGATTTCGGTAGCGTCATCTGCCGCAACAGGCATCCCCTTCCCTCTGGCCACAAAAACAGTTGAGATGGTATGCTGGCGGGGATCCCTGTCCGGCTTTGAATAGGTGTGCATCTGTCCCAGGAGGATGACATCAAGAGATGTCTCCTCTTTTGCCTCCCTTAGTGCTGCCTCCTCAAGAGATTCTCCGTAATCCACAAAGCCTCCGGGGATTGCCCATCCGATGGGAGGATTTTTTCTTTTTATAAGAACAATTCCCCCATCTTCCAGTTCAATTATTATGTCAACGGTTGGCACAGGATTCTGGTAATATTTGATTTTAGAGCCGCAGTTAGGACAGGTAATTTTGGTTTTTGTGGCCATTATAAGAACAGAAGTTTAAAAAAGTATAGTTTTCTCATTCCTCACAGAAGCGGGGGACTTCTAATGTGAGCTGTGAGCCCTCTCTATACCTTTGAAAAACTGAACAATGTGGTTTTGAGGGCGCTTGCCCACTCCCGGTCAATCTATGATGAATGAGGTTTTATGTCAAGGGTGAAAAACTGCCGTGTTGGACAGATAATGATAAATTCTTGACAATGAGAGGACAATCAATTAGCGTACTTTATCAAAAGTTAATTTAGGGGTAGAAAATAATGGTAGGTGTACTGATAATAACTCATGGCAATCTTGGATATGAGTTGATACAGTCCGCTGAGCTGATAAAGGGCAGGATGGATGGCGTGCTTGCCATTTCGGTGGATCCAACAAAAGGTGTCGAGGAATTAAAGAAGGAGATTTCCTCCAGCATAAAGAAGGTAAATAAGGGCAAAGGTGTCTTAATTTTGACGGACCTTTTTGGCGGTACTCCTTCAAACCTGTCTTTATCTTTCTTGAAAGAAGGAAAGCTGGAGGTTATCAGCGGTGTAAACCTTCCCATGTTGCTTAAACTTCCAGATATCAGAGAAAAAGACTTGGCGGACTTTGCTTATTCTGTCAAGGATTATGGAATGAAAAACATATCCCTGGCCAGTGAAATTTTGAACAAAAAAATTGGCAAAAAATAAGTTTTATGGCTGTCTTATGAATATTTCACTTGTAAGAATCGATGACAGACTTATTCATGGTCAGATATTGGAAGCGTGGCTTCCATTTATCAAGGCTTCATGTATCGTGGTTGCAGATGACAATGTGGCAAACGACTTCTTCAGAAAATCAGTAATAAGAATGGCTGTTCCGAGTGATATTGAAGTTATAGTAAACAGTATAGAGGAATTTATTGAAAACTGTTCCCATTATGAAAAAGAAGGCAAAAAAACCATAGTTCTGTTCTATGATATCTGTAATGCCTTAAAGGCATATAATTTCGGTTTCAAGTTTGAAAAGTTAAACATAGGCAGCGTCCAGAGCGAGAAAAACAGGAAATTCTACTCACCAGCGGTATATTTATGTAAGGATGATATAGAAAATTTACGGTTCCTTGTGGAATCGGGGGTTGAGGTAGAGTTGAGGTGTATTCCTAGGGACAAACCGCTCAATTTCCGCGACGTGGCAAAAAAAGCCGGGCTTACGTAAAAATCCTGTCAATCACAGAAATAAACTTTTCCCTGCATGCATCAGAAAAATACAGCTCCCTGCAGCGAGCCGCGGGGAATTTTTTAAACTTAATGAGTTTCCTGTTATTTTTCAGGATGTGCTCACTGTACACTTTCAAAGCAACTTTAAGGGGCATCCCCTTCAAAGTAAAACCTTTTTCAAGAGTCTCTTACTATTTCCCATGTTACTTGAAGCAATTACAGTAGCCGTTGTCGGAGGTATAATTTGCCTGGACAGAATTTTATTACAGGTCATGCTTTCCAGGCCTGTAGTCATCGGCCCTATCATAGGATTTGTTTTGGGAGATACATACACGGGACTGATTTCAGGTGCCTTAATAGAGTTGCTGTGGATTGACAGATTGCCTGTCGGTGTCTATGTGCCTCCAAACGAATCTATAGTAGCTGTTCTTGTAGTCGCCGGTTCGATATTAACGGGAAGGAATTTGGGACTCCTTTCCAGGGAACTGATAGCCTTTTCGATCCTTCTTTTTATCCCCCTCGGTATCCTTGGACAGAAGATGGAAGTCAATATTATGAGGTCTAACGACAAGCTTTCCCGAAAGGCTGTAGAAGATGCAAAGACAGGTGATATCAAAAGTATTTCCCGTAAACATATTTTTGGACTGTTTAAGACATTTTTCTTCACAGCGGTCTTTATCTTTGTCTTTTTGATCCTTGGCGTAACGATCCTGAAGTATGTCTTTCCCCTCATTCCCCAGAGGGGTCTAACAGCGCTCTCTTATACATACTTATTCCTTCCACTGCTTGGTGTTGCCGTAGCTCTAAATACAATAAATTTGCGTGGTACCATCCCTGTGTTCTGTGGTGCTTTTCTTATAGTCACATTTGTTTTCGAATTTTTAATCGGAATTTTCTGATTCTTTAAAAGTGGTGTGCCGTGAATCAATATACTAAATCAAATAAATCGTCAGATATTAAAATAACAGAAATGACAGTTGAGGATCTTGAAGAAGTTATGGCAATAGAACGTAGCTCCTTTGTAACAGTATGGTCTGAAGAGACATTCAGGCAGGAATTGACTTTACCAGCACACCATAATCTGGTAGCGAGGATAGAAGGTGAAAATGGGTGGGAAGTTGCAGGATATATTAATTTTTTGACGGTTGTCGATGAAGTTCATATAAGGGATATAGCTGTACGGGAAAATTTAAGAATGCGAGGAATAGCCTCAAAATTGATAGCAGCAACGATAAATATTTCACTTCACAAGGGAGCAATATATGCTACCTTAGAAGTACGCAGGTCTAATACACCTGCCATAAAACTATACGAAAAGTTCTATTTTGTAGTAAAGGGGACAAGACCCCTCTATTATTCCGACACGAAGGAGGATGCTTTGATTATGTGGTCAGACTTGAGAGAAAGCGTTCAAAAGGCAGGTGATTGATGGTCAGCATGCCGCATAAAACCGTAAGGATGTCGGGAAAAATTATATTCAACAGGGAAATCGCTAAAGGCCACTTCTTAATGTCCCTCAACGTGTCTGGTCATTTTAGTTCCGCCGAGGCATCGTTTCGGGGAGTTACTCCCGGCCAGTTTGTTATGTTACGAGCAAAGGGAAGAGACGTTCCTTTCCTGAGAAGACCGATGAGCATTTATTCTCTTTATCCAAGTGCCGGTGACCTTATCATAGAGCTCCTATACAGAGTGGCAGGTAAAGGAACTTTCGTAATCTCACGATTGAAACCGGATGACGAGATTGACATTCTGGGTCCACTGGGCCGGGGATTTGATATATTCCCCCATTGCAAGCGAGTCGTTCTGGTAGCGGGGGGTATCGGCATAGCACCCCTTTCCTTTCTCGGACACTACTACGGGGCAGATACCGTCAATAAACCCCCGCAGATAATTTGTTACGTGGGTGCACAAAGAGCCGATCTCCTTGTCGGTCTGGACAGGATGGACGAGATATGTTCTGATATCAGGATAAGTACCGATGATGGCAGCAGAGGGTACCATGGTCTTGTGACAGAACTTTTTGAGCAGGACATAACATTGTATAACAGCAGTGATTCGGTGGTATATTCCTGCGGCCCATTTCCCATGATAAAGAGCCTGGCTGAGATATTGAGGAATCAGGCCGTTCCCTGCCAGGTATCGGTAGAAGAGAGGATGGCATGCGGTGTGGGGGCATGCCTCGGGTGTGCCATCAGTGTAAAGTCCGGTTACAGGAAGGTATGCAAAGATGGTCCTGTTTTTGATATTCATGAACTTGTCTGGGATTAATTATGAAAGAGAACATGAAAGATCCTTATAATACAAAACTACAGGTTGACATTGGCGGTCTGGTACTGAAGAACCCGGTTATGACCGCTTCCGGGACCTTCGGCTACGGAGAAGAGTACGCTAACTTCATTGACCTGAACCGTTTGGGTGCCTTAATCGTCAAGGGTATTTCACTTGAACGAAGAGTCGGCAATCCCCCTCACAGAATTATGGAAACGCCCTGTGGAATGCTCAACGCCATCGGACTTGAAAATGTCGGTGTACGGTCTTTTCTTGATGAGAAACTCCCCTTCCTGAAAAACTTTGATGTCCCTGTTATAGTTAATATATTTGGGGAAACTGTTGAGGAGTACAGAAAGCTTGCACAGGCATTAAGCGATGTCAGAGGCGTAGACGGTCTGGAGGTAAATATCTCCTGCCCCAACGTGCTGAAGGGTGGTGTCGAATTTGGCACTGATCCCGATATGGCGAACAAGGTGACGAGGGCGGTGAAAAGCGTGACTGATCTTCCAGTGATCGTCAAGCTGACACCAAACGTGACCGATATCGCAGAAATAGCGAGGAGCGTGGAAGAAGGTGGGGCAGATGCCGTATCTCTGATCAATACGCTGAAGGGAATGTCGATAGATATTGAAGGGAGAGTCCCCCATTTGAAGAACATTACAGGTGGATTGTCCGGACCGGCGATAAAACCGGTAGCACTGCGGATGGTATGGGAAGTAGTAAAGAGTGTATCCATTCCTGTTATCGGAGTCGGGGGAATCATGGATGCAGCAGATGCTGTCGAATTCCTTATCGCGGGGGCAAAGGCCGTTCAGATAGGGACGGCTAATTTTGTAAATCCTCATACGACCATCGATGTCCTTGAGGGTATAGATAATTATTTAATCGAGCACGGTATCGACGATATTAACGACTTGATAGGAACGCTAAAGGTTTAAAGTAACTACTCAGTTATGAGTAGTTACGAGGCACAAAGTACCAGAGGCACAAAGAAAAAAGCAGGACAGTTTAATTAGTTCAATTTGTTTCATTGACTAACTAATTGAACTAATCGAACCAACTGCCATGGAACATCAAAAGGAATCCGGTATGGGAAAGGCGGAGATAATTGTTGACGGTGTATATCTTATCGGCGGGCCCGATATCTCGTCTCCTGAAGATGCAACGGTATTTATAATCGATTTTAACGGAGAGGTGGTCATGATAGATTCCGGTGCCGGAAACACCTCCCGGATACTGATCAGGAATATAGAAGATGCCGGTCTCGATCCACAGAACATATCAACGCTGATTCTTACTCATTGCCACATTGACCACATCGGAGCGGCACCCTATTTCAGAAAAAAATTTGGCTGTAAGCTGGTTGTCCATGATCTTGATGCCGATGCCATTGAGACGGGCAACCAGGTACTGACCGCGGCCAACTGGTACGGGACAAAATTCCCCCCAACACCAGTTGACAAAAGGCTCACAGATGATCATGATATCCTCCGGTTCGGAGATGAAGAACTTCATTGTATTCATACACCCGGACATACACCCGGTTCAATAGCACTCTATCTTGACAGGGGAGGAAAGAGGATACTCTTCGGTCAGGACATCCACGGGCCTTTCCTTCCCAGTTTCGGATCTGATATTGAACAGTGGAAAAAATCTATGGAAAAACTCCTTCTCCTAAAAGCCGATATCCTCTGCGAGGGGCATTTCGGAATCTTTCATTCAAAGAGCGATGTTAAAAAATATATTCAACGATATATGAGTAAATATTAATAGAGGAGGCAGGGGAAAACGTTTACAAAACCTGCATTCGGAGGTCTCAATTTATGACAAAAATTAAGAAAATACGGGTAAAGACTCCCGTTGTGGAATTGGATGGCGATGAAATGACCAGGGTTATGTGGGCAATAATCAAGGATAAACTTTTGTTGCCCTTTCTGAATATCGATCTGGAATACTACGACCTTCACCTTAAAAAACGTGATGAGACCGGGGACCAGATCACCGTTGACGCTACCAATGCCATCATGAAATATGGAATAGGCGTAAAATGTGCAACCATCACCCCTGACAAAGAGCGTGTCAAGGAATATAATCTCAAAAAACAGTGGAAAAGCCCTAACGGAACAATCAGGGATATGCTTGACGGAACGGTGTTTAGAAAACCGATATCGGTGGGCAATATAAAGCCTTTCGTATCTACATGGAAAAAACCGATAATAATAGGAAGACACGCCTACGGAGACGTATACAGCAGCGCCGAGATACGCATACCATCTTCAGGAAAAACAGAAGTTACCTTTACACCTGCCGACGGTAGCAAACCGATAAAGCAGACGATAAAGGATTTTACAGGTTCGGGGATAATTCAGGGAATACACAACACCGACGAATCTATATCGAATTTTGCAAAGACGTGCTTTGCTTTTGCTCTCGACCATAAGATCGATCTCTGGTTCAGCACAAAGGATACCATCTCAAAGACGTATGATGCCCGCTTCAGGGATATATTCGAAGAGGAATATGAAAAAAACTGGAGAACAAAATTCCAGAAGGCTGGAATTGAGTACTTCTATACACTAATTGATGACGCCATAGCCAGAATCATGAGATCAGAGGGTGGGATGCTCTGGGCGCTAAAGAACTACGATGGTGATGTGATGTCTGATATGATTGCAGCCGCCAATGGAAGTCTCGCCATGATGACCTCCGAGCTTGTTTCCCCCAAAGGTTACTTTGAGTATGAGGCCGCACACGGCACAGTTCAGAAACACTATTATAAACATTTAAGTGGTGAAGAAACATCGACAAACTCGATGTCTCTTATCTTTGCATGGTCAGGCTGTCTTCGCAAGCGGGGAGAACTCGACGGGACACCCGATGTCGTTGAATTTGCCGAAAAGCTGGAGGAAGTCGCCATTGAAACCATTGAAAGCGGAACAATGACCGGAGACCTCCTTCTCGTCGCCCGGAAGAACCCTGACAACAAGAAAGTAAGTACAGAAGTGTTCATAAATACGATTGCCGAGAGATTACGAAAGAAGTTACATGGATAAACCCAACCTGAAGGATATGACTCTGGATGAGATAGAAATTTTCATATCGGATCTCGGAAAGGGAAGATACCGGGCGAGACAGGTAATGAAATGGTTATATCAATCCGGTGTTACATCCTTTGATGAGATGACAAACCTCTCAAAGGATTTCAGAACCGGGTTGAGTGCTATTGCACGGATAAGCACCCTTGAAATAACAGAGATTCAGACATCTCAAGACACCACCAAAAAGGTACTTTTTAAACTGGGAGACGGCAATTTTATTGAAAGCGTCCTCATTCCCGGAAAGAATCACTGGACACTATGTGTATCCTCGCAGGTGGGATGCAAGATGGGGTGCAGGTTCTGTCTTACCGGCAGGCAAGGCTTCAAAAGAAATCTTCTCCCTTCCGAAATAACAGACCAGCTTACAATGCTTTGCTTTAACACCCCTGAAGGGGAAAACATCAAAAACATTGTTATGATGGGGATGGGAGAACCTCTGGAAAATTATGAAAACGTGATGAAAGCGATCAGAATCATTACCGCCGATACGGGAATGGGCTTCTCAAACAGAAGGATTACCCTGTCCACATGCGGAATTCCTTCCATGATCCATCAATTGGGAAAGGATGCATGTGTCAACCTTGCCGTATCTTTAAACGCCCCGGATAATAAAACGCGAAGTTTCCTCATGCCAATCAACAAAAGATACCCTGTCGAAGCGCTTCTTCAGGCCTGTCGAGAATATCAGATGCCGAGACGCAGGAGACTCACCTTTGAATATATCTTGATAGAGGGCGTGAACTCCTCTCCGGAGGACGCCGAAAGATTGGCACGATTACTTCGAGGAATACGTTGCAAGGTTAACATCATTCCTTTTAACGAATATCCCGGATCAGCGTTTAAAACACCTGCAGAGTCTGATATTGAGGCCTTTCGAAATATCCTGATTAAGCATAAATATACTGCTATCATCCGTTCAAGCAGAGGGGGAGACATCCTTGCCGCCTGCGGACAACTGAGCGGTCGGTAAGTGAAAAATAAACACCCATAATCTTCCTGATAAGGTTGTGGTAAACATGAATGATGAAAGGGGTTGTAATGAAATTACTGGATGATGTTTATGTGTATGAATGGACAAATCTATTTGACAACAACTGTAACAGTTTCTTCATCGGGGGAAGCGTTCAGGCAATTATCGATCCGGGGCTCAAGAGATATCTCCCTATGCTTCAGAAAAGCATGGAAGAAGATGGTATAGATATGGATGATGTGAAGTATGTCATAAACACACATTCTCACCCGGACCATTACGAGGCATCCGAGCTATTCAATGATTCAAATGTCAAAATAGGACTGAATGATAAGGAAATGGAATATTTTGAATCAGAAGGCGCTACAATGTTCGGATGGTTCGGCCTGGATACCCCCAAGGTAAAGATAGATGTTATTCTGAAAGAGGGAGAGATTACTCTTGGAGATGAGACATTTGAGATACTGCTTACTCCCGGCCATTCACCCGGATCAATAAGTTTATACTGGCCAAAGAAAAAAGTTCTCCTGTCAGGAGATGTAATATTTGATCGGAACGTTGGAAGGACGGACTTTCCAGGTGGAAGCGGCAAGCTCCTTAAGGAAAGCATAAAAAATCTTTCAAAACTTGATGCTGAATATTTTCTCCCAGGTCACATGGGAATTATTCAGGGTAGCGATAATATCAAACAGAACTTTCAATCGGTTATAGACAGCATCCTCCCATATATTTCTTAATCAAAATAATCCTCCAAAATCCCCCTTTGGAAAAGGGGGGCTGGGGGATTTTCGGACGAAAAAGGGTAAGTTTCAATGAACATAGAAATTGTAAATTTTTCTCTATCTTTTTCGACAACGGCAGATACCGACGTTATTGATATCACCCACTATGTATCGGACAGGGTTGCCGAAACCGGTATATCTGAGGGACACGTTCTCCTCTTCATCCCCGGTTCAACCGCTGCCCTAACCACAATCGAGCATGAAAGTGGTGTTATTGAGGATCTCAAGGAGGCGATTGAGCGTATTGCCCCTAAGAATATACCATACCGGCATGATGCCAGATGGGGGGATGGAAACGGATATTCTCATGTAAGAGCCGCCCTTCTGGGCCCATCCCTCACGATACCCGTTATTGATGGACGGATGACACTGGGAACCTGGCAACAGATAGTCCTTCTCGACTTTGACAACCGGTCGAGGCAGCGTCGGATTGCAGGCCAGGTCTTCGGCAGGAAGTAGAAAAGACTTATTTGTTGTTTGTCAAGACATTTGACCCCCTATCTGCAAATAAAATTGACCCCCTTTAGTTTCCCTTCTTAAGTTTGTTTTTTAGTCTATAGCTGGAACCGTTAATATAGAATATCCTGGCGTGGTGGACCAACCGGTCGATA
>JAUSPI010000093.1 GCA_030655775.1 Syntrophales bacterium | reverse complement strand
AGATTCCCATGAAGATGAAACACTAATATCGTTATTGCAATAGCTCCGAGTCCACGATGTCCTGGCACATAAATCTGTCTACGATGTTGTGGCACTCAACAGCTAGGTCTTTGAAAGATAATGAGGCTACGTTTAAGGAGGTGAGAATGTTGATACAGCGTTGTTTAGTGATTGCCGCGCATCCAGATGATGAAGTTCTCGGTTGTGGAGGAACAATGAACCGCTTTGTTTCTGAAGGAGTAGATGTTTGTTGTCTGATTCTTGGCGAGGGTGTTACATCAAGGGATGAACAAAGAAATGTCGAGCTTAGAAGAAATGAGATAGATGTCTTAAAAGAGACTGCGAGGCAGGCGAACAAACTTTTGGGAGTCAATGAAGTTTTTTTCGGCTCCTTGCCTGATAACCGGTTCGACTGCATGGACTTACTTGATATCATTAAAGTTGTTGAAAAATATGTTGATATGCTTCAGCCCGAATGGGTATTCACGCATAACTGTGATGATTTGAATAACGATCACAGGAAAACATTTCAAGCTGTTCAAACAGCATGTCGCCCCGTGCCGGGACATTCCGTGACCGGGTTCTTTTCCTTCCCGGTTCCTTCGTCCACAGAGTGGAATTTCGAGAAGGTTTTTTGTCCTAACCTTTTTGTAGACATCTCTTCATCCCTTGAGAAAAAGATGCAAGCAGCCGAAATCTATTCTACAGAAATGAGAGAATGGCCTCATCCAAGGTCCTTGAAAGCCATAGAAGATCACGCAAGACAATTCGGTGTTTGCGTTGGGAAAAGTGCTGTTGAACCATTTAAAATAATCAGAATGGGGCTATGAGCGATCTATCCAGAGAAGATTACGTCAACTTATTAACGGAGAAAACAAATGCAGAATAAGTCAAAAACAGAGAAAAGATCTTTTGTTTATGCAACCAATAATTATTTAGGTTTTCTTTGCGGATGTTCTTTGGCAAGGATGGGTTTCAGGCCAGAACTTCTGTTACTTCACCCTTTGCATTGACAGAAATTTGGAGAGGAAATCAGGTCAATATTTCCGGACAGTCCTGTAACAGAACGGGCTTTAAATAAAAAGATTTCAATTAAAGCGATAGACGCCGATGTTCTGATATCGGTCGATTTGGGAAGGAACCCCCGCTGGAGTGACTCTTCTTTTGATGATGCCTGTTATGAATAAAGGGGAAATATTAGATCAAAAAGAGGTGTCTGTCGTGGCGATTGGAACAGGGAAACCATTTTACGCAAAGTTAGAAGAATCATCGACACCTTTAATCGAAGATGTTTTTCCAAGATTGATGACCAAAGATATTTCTACCTTTCCCATGCCCGAAGGCGGCAAACTTAACTTTGCTCATGAATTTGAGAAACCTTGCTCGATTTCTGAGGAGAAAACAGCGGGCGTTGATCTCTTTCTTCGTTGTTTGTACGCCTTATCATTTCCTTTCTACAAGAATGGATTCGTTTTTGCAGAGGGTAAACGAATTTATGTTGATGTCGCTTTGAGGGAAGAGAATGGCAAGACCTCTTCCTAAGATATGTTTTATAACCCACGGCAGTCCATCAATCGGAGGGGGGCATATAAATAGATGCTCCGCCCTGGCGGTTGAAGTTGCCGCTTCTGGAGCTTTCATCTATTGGCTGGTCAATTCTGAGGCTGAACTGATGCTCCACCAGAAGGGTTTCCACAAAGACGCAATTTTTTCACTTGAAGACCCGTTTAGCGTATCGCCGGAAAAAGTGGTTTCAATTATGGAGGGCATGAAACCTGACTTGTGTGTTATCGACAGCTATGATGCGACCCCGCCGTTTATTCAAAAACTTCGGGAAAGATGTCCCGTTGTTTTGATTGATGATTGTCGCGCCCGGCCTGTGGAAGAAGAGTGCGACGTGCTGTTGAACTACAACCTTGGAGCTGATTTGCTTGGATACGCCCCGGGCAGGGCTTCATTGCTTCTTGGTCCAAAGTACACGCTGCTGCGAAATGATTTCCGTGGCCTGGTACCGGAAGAAGGCGACACCATACTGATCATTCCCGGTGCAAGCGACATGCACAATGTGACAGAGAGTTTTATCCGCTGGTGGAAAAAAGGCTGGCCCCATGCCGAGCTTGTTCTTGGCCCGCTGGTGGAAAAGGGAAAATGTCTGAGGTTATCATCGATGGCAGAAAAAAAACACAACCTTTCCGTTATGCGAGATCCTCCAGATCTTCCTGAGCGAATGTCCAAAGCCGGAGCCATTATCTGTACTTCAAGTGTAACTTCGTACGAGGCTCTTTCTTTAAGAAAACCACTTGCCGTTTTTCAGGTTGCGGAGAATCAGCATAAGATCGGAGAAGAAATCGCCAGGCAGGGATTGGGTGTAAATTTGGGCAAATGGGGCAGTTTCGGTCAAATGGAAATAGGATCAGTACTTAAAGATCTTCCGTTGCAGCCTTCAGCGGTTGTAAATTTACGAGGTGCCGAAGCGGCTGCAAGAGCAATGATCGTATGGTTTCAAGGAAGAAGGTGAGGTTATTCGTGGATTATATTCCCTATGGGCGACAATGCATCGACGAGGATGACATACAGGTCGTAGTGGATGTCCTCCGAGGCGATCTTATAACACAGGGTCCAGTGAATGAGGCTTTTGAGAGGGCCGTTGCTGAATATGTCGGTGTCACCCATGCAGTGGTTTTCAGCAGTGGAACCGCAGCTCTGCACGGTGCTTATTTTGCTGCGGGTGTAGAACCGGGCGATGAAATAATAACGAGCCCCTTGACCTTTGTCGCCACGGCCAATGCTGCACTCTACCTGGGGGGCAGGCCTGTTTTTGCCGATATCGATGAAAAAACACTCTGCCTGGACCCGAAAGAAGCGTTAAGAAAAGTAACGGATAAAACCAAAGCTGTTGTTCCAGTGAGTTATGCGGGGTGTCCGGTGGATATCAGTGCCTTTCGTGAGGCAATGCCGGGAATTCCTGTTATCGAGGATGCCTGCCACGCCATCGGCGGGGAAAGGAATGGCAACAAAGTCGGTAAAGATGCCGACATGACGGTCTTCAGTTTCCACCCCGTCAAGCACATCACTACCGGCGAGGGCGGAATGGTGGTAACAGATAACGAAAAATTTGCTGAAAGGCTGAGGTTTTTCCGCAGCCACGGTATTACGAAAGACCCAGGATTGCTCCTGCAAAAGGGGCAGGGTCCCTGGTACTACGAAATGCAGATGTTGGGGTATAACTACAGGCTCACGGATATCCAGAGTGCGCTGGGTCTGAGCCAGCTAAGAAAACTGGATGCTTCCATAGCCAAAAGGCGAGAAATTGCCCGTAGGTACGATGAGGGCTTTGCCAAGGTGGAGTGGGTAACCCTCCCCCCCCAGCATCCCGGGCACGCGTATCATCTTTACCCGATCCAGGTCAACCCCACTATCAGAAAAAAATTATTTGAACATCTCAGGTCAAATGGCATCGGTGTTCAGGTACACTACATCCCGGTTCATATGCATCCTTATTACAGGGAAGTCCTGTTTTTTAAAAAGGGAGACTTTCCGAAGGCGGAAATGCTATATGAGGGAGAAATTTCTTTGCCCATTTTTCCCCAGGTCACGAAGGATCAACAAGAAAATATATTGAGAACAGTACTGGATATTTGACGTGCAAAGCAAACAAAGGCTTTTAATAATAGAACATCTTTCTGTTTTTTCTCTTTTTGCGGCCTTTGCAGGTCGTTGGTTAAAGTATCGGGTTTTCTTTTTGGGAATCTCGAACGCTTTACGGTCGGACCGGTTTCTGTCCTTTTTGCGTAGTCATAATTTCAGCCAGTTGTCTTTCGGAGATCTTGATAACATTGAAGGCCCCGAAGTATATGAGAATGAGCTTGCCGGTTTGTGCGAAAATGTCCTGTATAGATTCTCGGGAGGCCAAAACTTTATTGAGACGTTTGAGTTTCTTTTCCCCAAAATCCGGGAAACAAAAAGAAAAATTCTAAGTTGTCTTTTTCACTACGCTTTATCTGAAATAAGATCTGTAAAGCTTGATTTGGTTTTGATCTGGATGAAAGAATCAATTAGCAAAGACGACAAAGTAGTATTTTGGGGAAGAAATGATCCGTTTATAAAATTATGGATGAAGAATTGCGGCTACCAAATCACTAATCCCATTCCCGCTTCGTTATGGAGCGCCTACTTTGTGCTCGGATTTATTGTCCGGAAAAGCCTTAATGCGGCCAAAGCTCTTGTCTTAAGAATTGTTGGGTTATTTTCGCGGAAGAGGCAGTTGATACTGAAAAGTTTTGATAATTATGACAAAGCAAAATTTGAAGTTCTGTTTTTTCCACACCAGAGTCTTTTCTACGGCCAGTTATTTCAAAAGGATCATT
>JAUSPI010000092.1 GCA_030655775.1 Syntrophales bacterium | reverse complement strand
AGTTGTAACATTATTTTGGCAATACTTTACTACTTTTAAAGAGACACTACTTCAATGAATAACAAGAAACTTGACCTTGGCAAGGACCCTGTTCTCCCCTTACTCCTTAAAATGAGTCTCCCCTCAATCATTGCACTGCTCGCTACTGCTCTATATAATATTGTAGATACCTTCTGGATCGCTAAAATCAGCCCCAATGCCATCGCAGCATTAACCATCTGTTTCCCGGTTCAGATGATATTCGGGGCTATTGGAATGGGAACCGGTGTCGGTGCCGGCTCCTTTGCCTCCCGTATGTTTGGAACAGGAGAAGATTTAAAGGCACATCAGACCGCGGGCCAGGCTATCTTCCTCTCTCTCTTTTTCGGAATCTTGATTATTCTCTCTGCAACACTCTATCACGATCCAATCCTCAGATTATTCGGCGCAACGAAAGATATTCTCCCTCTATCCAGGAAATACCTTCTGGTCGTCGTATTTGGCTCTCCTTTTCTATTCTTTATGATGATGGCTGACAACCTTTTTCGTGCCGGGGGAAACCCGAAGTACTCGATGTATATCATTATATCCTCAGCACTGTTAAATGCAATCCTTGATCCCTTTTTAATTTTTGGCTGGGGGCCTTTCCCGGCGATGGGGCTGCAGGGGGCGGCCCTGGCGACAGTTATATCCCAGTTTGTAACGGTCTTCCCGTCTTTTTATTTACTCATGCTAAGCTCGTTTAAACGTTACCTGAAATGGGAATATCTCCTCCCCAATTATTCAATCATAAAATCGATCTACCGGGTAGGATTACCCTCTTCAGTCATGAATCTCGCCATGAGTTTACTTTTGACAATCCATAACCATATCCTCGGTGCCTTCGGCCCGTTAGCCATCGCGACCCTTGGACTCAATTTCCGGATAAACGGAATCGTGATAATGATCCTCTTCGGCATAGGACACGGGGTCATGCCACTGGTCGGATTCAACTATGGCGCGTACAACTATGAACGTCTTACCCATATTGTACGGGTTGCGACGAAATTGTCAACAATCGTTGCCGGAATCAGTTGTCTTCTCATTGAAGTTTTTGCTCGTCCTCTCTTGACAATCTTTACGAACGACCCCGAGCTATTAGCGATTGCTGTGCCGGCGTTGAGGATATACGTCTTAATGCTGGTATTATTGGGACCCGCCATAATATGGATTAATATGTTCAATGGACTCGGGAAAGGTCTTACGTCGATGTGTTTGCTGCTTACCCGTCATATCTTTTTCCTCATACCCCTGCTTTTCATTCTCCCCCCGCGGTTCGGCCTGAACGGCGTTTGGATGGCCCACCCAATTTCAACCGTGCTGATGTTTTGCATTGTTTTCTTCTGGACCAGAAGAGAGTTTCAAAGACTTGCCAAAAAAGGGAAGTATGGGGTCAAACCCTAATTTCTGAGTTGAGGACATAAGGGGGAACATAGCTAAAGAAATTTTCCAGTCAACTTAGAAATTAGGGTTTGACCATTGCACCCCCCGAAAAAAGGAAGGAACAAATGACGCTAAGCAGCGAGGAGCTTATTTGTTAAAAAATCAAAACAAGATTTATTGCCATTTTTATTTCTCACCTCCATATCGCCTCTATTACCCTATAGATCGTTTTGAGTTCTTTTATGCTTGCGTTTTTCAATAAATCATCAATTTTTTTCTTAAGTAATTGAATATCTTCAATTTCGTGTTCAAAAATAAGAAGTTCGTGAAGCTTAACATTCAATGCACCGGCAATTTTAGCAAGATTATCGGTAGCTGGGTTTTTCTCACCTCTTTCAATGGCCCCCAGATATTTATAATTCACACCTGCCTTATCTCCCAATTGCTCCTGGGTCATGCCGCGGAGGTTCCGCAGGTATCTTACTCGCCGCCCCAATAATTTTTTTACTTCTTCCACAATACCTCCCAAAGTAAGGAAATCGCTTGAATTCGCCTATCCCCGTCCACAGGACGGGGTATTCTGGTTAAATTTTTATTTATATAGGTACTTCACAGAAACATAAACCTCCCAACAAAAGTAATTTCTTGATAATTACCCTTTATAAGTAGTATATTACTGTCCTGTCGAGGCGAGGGGGCCAACAGAATCATGTATGACATCTCTGATAAACAATAACTGGAAGGATAAAACCCTGAAACCAATTTCCACAAATTAGCTGACATGACCGGAGGATGGCCTGTTATCCCTTCTGAAGGGGGCTTAAATGGAAGGAAATCGACAAAAACCAAACTTACTCCGCTTTCTGGTTATAGGAAGTCTGCTTCTTGCCTGTCTCGGGCTGGAGTATTGGCTGCATATAGTTTATGGGATAACCAATATATACCCTCACCTGTTTTATATTCCCGTCATTGTAGCCGCCCTTTGGTGGGGCTTAAAGGGCGGGCTTCTCACAGGTGTGTTTTTGGGTTTAATGCATGCAGCGTCTTATTATGATAATTTTCAGGAACTTGTTTTGCTAAGGTCCCTGATGTTTGTTTGTGTGGCTTGTGTGGTTGGGATAATAATAAACCGGCACAAGCGGGCTGGGGAGCAGATAAAGAAATTCTTGAAAGAAAAAGAGGTGCTTCTCCAGGAGATACATCACCGGGTAAAGAATAACATGCAGGTAATCTCAAGCCTCCTGGATCTCCAGTCGCAATATGTGAAGGACAAGGAATCCCTTGAAATATTCAAGGAGTGTAGAGACCGCATTCTCTCCATGGCATCCGTCCATGAAAAACTCTACCAGTCTAAAGACATGGTAAAGATTGACTTTGACGATTATATAAGAAGCATAACCAAACATCTCTTCCGTGCCTATGTTGTTCATCCCAATACCGTCAGGCTGAACGTCAATTGTTCTGATGTATTCTTAGATATTAACAGGGCCATGCCCTGTGGTCTGATTATAAATGAACTGATCTCCAACGCACTCAAACATGCCTTTCCTGAAGGTAAGAAAGGAGAAGTCACTGTCGATTTCCATCCTGATGGTGATAAAAGATTGACACTGGTTGTCAGTGACAACGGTGTAGGGTTCCCGGAAGATATAGACATCAGCGATACTGAAACATTCGGATTACGCCTGATCAGTATTCTTGTTAATCAACTCAAGGGAACTCTGAAAATTGAGAGAGATGGCGGGACTACGTTTAAGATTACATTTAACCAGTAACCCGGAACCAGCAAAACGGAGCAGGAACAATGGAAAAAAGAGCGAACATGTTAGTAGCGTTCAAAAGTTGTGGCATATTTAGAAATTGAATAAATCACGATCTCTTTCTAAGGTTATATTTAACAAAAAAACCCTGAAATGTGGGTAAAAACATGGAGAATAATAAATCGCCGACGGGAAACCTGGAAAAATCAGAGGACCCCAAAAGTGAAATTCCTTCATACAAAAACGGAAAACGTCCCGCCATATCGCTGCACATTTTTATCATAGTCACCATTACCCTGGCCGCTATCGCTGTGTCGATCTTTATTGGTCAAATAAATCATCGTAAAACAATACAGTTAGCCACTGAGCAGTTTAACAAGCAACAATTGATACTGGCTCGCTCGGCCGCTGTCGGCGTTGAGAATTTCATGGTCGGTATTGAAACTGATCTGCTCGCGCTGTCGAATTTTCCGGTTGTGCAGAGGATGGAGACGGCTCACATGAAATCGTAAGACGATTTTATTACTGGAGGATTTTCTGATGATAAACAGACAAATCTGTGAAGAATTCCAGCAAAGGGATAAGATGTCAGATAAAAACCCCGTCAGATCTGCAGTTTCCAAGATGTTATTGGTAACTATCCTTATTTTTATTTTTGTAGTTATTATCATGGACTCGGCAGTAGCCCAAAGTCAAGTTCGCTCTGATATGATTGAAGTTACTGCCGCTGTTCCCAAAAACTTTCCACCGTACTATTTTGTTGATGAGAGCGGTAGACCAAAAGGATTTGCCATTGATATAATGGATCGGATCGCTGAAATGGTGGGCATGAGGGTCACTTATCTTGTAGAGGATTCATGGACAGATGCCGTAGAAGCTGTAAAAAGCGGTCGTGCGGATATGATTCCCAATATCGGAATTACTGCAAACCGGAAGGCTTATTTTGATTATACTGCCGCCGTTGAAACCTTTGCTATAAGCATCTTTGTCAGGAAGGATACGAATTATATCAAGGGAGTGGATGATCTCGCCGGACATAAGGTCGCTGCAATCAAATACAATATTGCAGTTACTTTACTTCAAGACCATGAAGGTGTTGATCTTAAGGTATTCAACGATCCCCGGGAAGCCGTTTTTGAGCTTCTTTCCGGTCACGTAGATGCAGTGCTTTATCCGGCACCGGTATTTATGAAAATAGTCCGGGACGCCAAAGTCGACCACAGCATCAAGATAGTAGGGAAGCCATTGAAAGAGATCAAACGGGCGATCGCTGTATCCAAAGGGAATGTGAATTTGTTAAATCGGCTCAATGGGGCTGTCAACCGATTCGTGGGGACAAACGATTATCAACATATTTATTTGAAATGGTTTGGCAAGCCGCAACCGTTCTGGACCATCTCCAGGGTTGTTTTGACCATGAGCGGACTGTTCCTGATATTATTTACAGCAATGGCATTATGGCGATACAATAGCATTATCAAGCTTAACACTACAACGCCGGTTGTTGTGGTTTATGTAGGATGATTCTTTAGCCATTTTTTCTTATAAGAGTTTCTGGATTTTTCTTTGTTACGCCGCTGCTTCATAAACCAGGCGATCACGTCTTGAGGGCTCCATGTGATTC
>JAUSPI010000091.1 GCA_030655775.1 Syntrophales bacterium | reverse complement strand
AATCTCATACTTTCATCCTTGCCATAATCACCTTCCTCAAAATCGTATGGGGGATTTAACCATAATAGCCCAAATCCCTTCTCCTGTGTCCTTAACTCGTACAGGGCATCACCCCATACTACGTTGTCAAGAACTCCTGATGCAGTGTTATAGCGTTCCTTGTCCAGCTCTATCCCGTAGGTCACTGCTTCTGTATCTGAAGCAATAATCCGCAGAGATCCACCTTCGCCACAACAAGTGTCAAGAAGTCTCGCCCGCGGGGAAATATTTAATATTTCCTTTATCTGGCGAACTACGACTTCCGGGGTCTTGTAATAGCCCATTTTTATCTGACTTCCGAAACGTGCCATTTTTTCTTTATCTCCTTTGCTATACGAGGAAAGGAGGCAAAAGCCTCCTTTCCTCGTATTATTTGTGATCTGTAAAGTTTGAAATATCACCTAAAAATGATAATCGTACGTTTCGGTGATATAACAATCACCATCTTCAAGGACCTTTCCGGTTGCTAATACAAATATTCTTCCGTGCATCTTCTTTTTCTCTCTTTCTTTTAAATATCTTGGTGATCTTTCATACTGTAATAACAATCCCTTCCCACAATAATGTGATCAATGATCGGAATTTGCAGCATATCACCTGCTATTTTAAGTTTTTCAGTTATATCAAGGTCCGCCTTGCTTGGTTTGCTATCACCCGATGGGTGATTATGAGCCAGGATCAGTGATGATGCCGCAGCCATAATTCCCGCCTTGAAAACTTCTCGCGGTTCAACTATGGTGTAGGCCAACCCGCCTATACTCACAAGATACACGCCAAGAGGATTTAGACTGGTGTTTAAAAGAATCGAAACAAAATACTCCCGATCTTTATTTTCCAACCCGGCCCGGATATACTGATATGCCTTTTCAGACGCTGTAAGAGGCTCAGGAGTTATTGATACACCTTCCCTTACCAACATTGTCCGATACTTAGTTCCCTGAAATTCTTTTAAATATATATTCTCCATTATTTTTAACCTTTCTTCCTACCAACCTTTTTCTTTTGTCGGATACCAGGCAAAAATAGAGGTAAGTAACCCCTATAAATCTGCTTTAAGGTATCCTGATTATGTTTAGTTGATTATCTTTTCTTTGATTTAACTAAGGTTTACATGAATTTACAACATAGGGAATGTTATCAAACGAGCGTTTGCTGAGCTTAAAGGAAACGTTACCCACATCAGGAGACTCAAAAAGAAGTTTCCTTTTGTTTGTGACCTTGAACCTTTTCAGATTCCACCCATTCCTAAATGAAACAGGGTTTTCAAAGTCGATAGTATCACCAACCCTGAAGGAAGGTCTTGACTTCCTTCGCGCAATATTTTCCCAGCATTTCGCTCGCCATTCGCAGGCATATTTACTTTCAATAGGTGTTAAAAGCTTGAGTATTCTCTCCGGACAATTGTAATAATACGGACCCGTATCCTCTACCATATCTTTGTAACCAAAGTTATAATAGTCTTTCGGTCTATGGTTTATACAACAAACCACGGCAAACACTTCATGCTCGCTGCCCGTGTTTACTTCCACTGCCATATATGCTTCACTGATGCTAGAAGAACAATCAATAACCCGGATAGTTTTTCCATCACTATCGCTGTTAAACCTCTTACTAAAAAAGTCTTTAATACCTACGCCCTTATCCTTGTTCATATATGTCCAACCCATATTTTCAATCTCCTTTCTCTTGTTACCAACCTTGTGCCTGTTTGATCTTTTTTATCTCACAGGCTTTTTGAGGAACCCATTCGAGTTCACAATCAATCTCAAACCCAAACGGTTTGATCTTGATTTCCTTTAGTTCATCAAATGAGATGTATCCCCATTCGGCGCATACATAATCTTCATTCAAGATTGCGAATCCCCAAAACAAATCGTCTTCCTTGCTGTATTCGGCAATATACCAATCACACCCCCCATAAAAGAAGTGTAGGTATATCAGCTTATCCTTCAAGGAAATCTCTTCTGTTTGGTAAAGATCAGGAATTACATCCAGCTCTTTTTTCGTTGGTATATTCCACATTATTTTTTCCTCCTATTTATATTCTTTTCTTGGAATTCGTCCCATTCTTCCTGACTGGGATGGTCAAGAGATTCGAGGTTGTTTCCCCATATCCATCCGCTGCAATAATCACCTCGTTTAAGGATGAGGTAAAAATACGTTGGATAGTCTTTGGGCACTTTCCACATCCCGAGGATATACTCGATTCTGCGGAGTTTCGTATGGGTCTTATCCACAGGACAGACATGCTCCTGCCAATCAAAGAGCGATACTTTTGCTCCACATTCCTCACATTCCCATGCCGGTGCGGATATCGAACCTCCTGACGGCATTGGATCTACGAAACAATCCACTACGCACCCGGGATCGCCACACGTGTACCGTACCCTGAATTCGGCATCACACGTGCTACAAAACACGCCGGAATGAGAAAGACTCTCGAACTCTTTTCCCCCGCAGACCGGGCAGCTAAAAGCCTCCCAATCAAACGGGTTGAATGCTCCAATATAGTTAATTTTCAACATTATCTTCCTCGCTTTCTCCCGTTTTGCCGTTTTTGGGCAATCCGGGAACTAATAGCTATCATTAAGTTTCTTTTTCTTCGCTCTATGTCGATCAAAGTGTTTGAAAGCCTGGCTACTTGCTCATTGAGCAGGAGCAGATAAACAACTTCGTCGTCAGTAGCTTTTCTTGCCAGATCCTTTCCTCCGATATATCCGGGAGCAAATTCCCTAATTAAGGGCAGGATGAAAGACTAAACCTCTCTCTCATAAATTCCGGTTAAGATTTGATCTGAAATCCTCATTCTCTCCCAGAAACAAGCGTCGAACTTTTCCCTGGGTTCTTTTTCCTGTATGATCTTCCACGCTCTGGCCTCACAAATTCCTTGCAAGTCGGATGTGGTTACTTCGTCATACAGCGGTGTAAATTCCTTTATGGCCCGCAGAATATCCTTTTTCATGGTCATTACCTCGACGTACTTTATGTCTTCTTTTGTCACTTCTACTTTTTCCTCATCCATTTTCTTCACTCCTCTCTTAAACAAAAAGAGGGGCACTTATTGTGACCCCTTTTCTGCTCTGTCTATGTTTTTTGACTTCTTTATGCAGCTTTCCTTAAAGATGCCTGCACACTTTCCATGCCTGTCAGTATTCTCGAAGCTGTTTTAGTTATCCGGTCAAACGAACCTTGGATATCTACATCCTCAGTTTGATATGTGGCCAGATAAGTAGCGGACCTTGGTTTCAATCTGAAATGACGGCACACAACGTATGCGGCCGCTTCAGCCTCAGTCTCTTTCAACTTCTTCGAATACTGTCTACGCTCCATGCCCTTGTGTAGATGCTCATGAGCAAGCTCATGGACAAGAGCGTGAAACCTTTGCGTGTTTGTGAGCGAAGAGAGGATTTTAATCTGTCCTCCCATAGAAACTCCAAGCGCACCGCCAAGTTCGTCTACATAATTCAGCTCTATTCCTTCTGCTGATGTGTACTCTTCAAGCCGACCAAGCAGCCCGGTTTCTGCTGAACCATTGATATTTATGATATCAGGCGATTCGGCAAGCGGGGCGCCTTCAGTCTGAGAAACATCGAAGACATACACGACCTTGAAGAACATCTTTTTTCTCTCTGTGTTATCTTCTTCGCTCTCTTCCACAACTTCCTCATTATCTGCCGCATCTCTCGTCTTAGGCTTTTGCTTGACCCATATCGGGGCGAAGATGGGAATCCCCTTCTCGCCTTTCTTTATTGTCCGGCCAAGCTTTTTCCATGCGTGAAACCCAGCAGTCATCTCTGCATTCGGCATCGCCATCCAGATTAATATCTGATTGGAAATAGAATACCTGTGAAATCTGGAACAAAAATCGAGGTAATGAAGAATTACCTTGTCTGATTTTTGATCTTTGATTTCCTCTATGAGAGTTTGAAGATATCCTTGATACTTTTCATTTAATTTTGAAGTTTTCACTTTTAAAACCTCCCTTTGTTTATTTTGCTATCAGGCATAATCCAGATAGAAGCATACGTGTAATCACACTCGTAACAGTTGATTCCTTTTTCCTCCAACTATAAGGAATAGGAATTCTTCTAACGGGGTAAGAGTCAAATCCACCATCAGAAAATTTCTGATAGTTAATTTTACCACCAACCGGCAGTTCCTCGACATTAACGTAACCGTTCTTGTCACAGGGAAAGCCGAAGATGTGATTATCATCAGGAATAAACCCTATATCGAGATTTGGACCACCCAACTGGAACGGGTGGTAGTAAGCCTCGATAACTTCTTTTTTATCCGGATTTAGCTTTTTTATAAGCATTGATAATATTTTCACTTTTATTTTCTCCTTATCCAATTAAGGTCTATGAAATTGGTTTGGTTCGTTTCTTTGTTTCCAGGCACAAAAAAAGGAAGCAGACTAATTCAGTCTTTGCTCCCTATTATCTGTGCCTTATTCTTTTTAATTATCGAGTGACAGGTTTACTTCCCGTCAACTCTAGATTGTAACAGTTTTTTCCTATCAAGATCCCTTTTCTGGGCAAGAATCCCATAACCGGTAATATCTACCCACGGACTTTCCCCGAAGGCATCCCTATCGGTCGCAATACGAAATTGCTTGTCGATGATTCTGATCATTGCAAGCATATCATCGTATTGATCGGTTTTTATTCCGTCCGGATAGTAAATACGAAGAATATCCCCTGACTTTGCAAAGGCATCTCCATATTTTTTATTCTTTTCGGTAACCAATCGACCTGTTTCCCTGCCTATAGATTCAAAAATAGAATCTTCGACTCTTATTTTATTTGTATTATTTCCCATAGTCTCACCTTTATTCATTAAAAACAAAAGAGAGAGACAATCTCTTGTGCTTGATTGTTACTCTCCCATTTGTCCTTATGCTTGATTTTGTTCTTACATGATCCCGGCAATTTGTTCGCTAAGTGATGCTTCCAAAATAGGTATAGCATCCTCAAATTCGAGGTTTACCTGATTTGCTGTCGAAGCAATCCTTGTCCTATAACGTTTTAGATTGCTCGTTGACTTGACCACTTGCTTGATCTTTGTTTCCGATCCTTGCGAAAGGTCGGAGTTGATCTGCTGCTCAACAGCGATGTCGGATTTCTCGGAAATCAGAACATCTGTTATTACCGAGTATGTTACACTAGTAACCATAGCATTTACCACAGTATTGGCCAGGCCACCAGCAAGCATGCCAATAGCACCGCCCACCATATAACCCTGACCGGAATCACTCATACTGTGACCAATCCCGGCACCTGCAAGACCACCAGTTAAGACACCCAACCCGCTTCCATAACCTTGTGCGAGCATGGACTGTATTGTCTGCGGCTCTGCTTTGCCAGCATACAGGACATTGACCTGTAACCAGTAATGGGCCTTTTGAGGATCACTTACTATAAAATAACCTCTTGTGGTTAAAACATTGGTAATTTTTGTTGCGATGTCTATGCTTTTGCCTGAAGTATTTTTTACCTGTACCAGGACTGTTCTAAGATCCGGAGCAACAGGGTCTAAAAATATGGTGTCAGACATCTTTGAATTTATGGCTAAATCCCTGTGTTTAATGGCGGTTGTCATTGCAGTGCATCCCGAAAGGATGAATGCAAAGACTACCAAAATGAGTGTAAAAATTCTTATTCTTTTCATCAGTTTGTTCTCCTTTGTTTGTTTATGATCATTAAAAGTCTGGTGTTTCCGCATGATGGTTATGTAATCCATATCCGGAAATCAACCAATCGTAATAATCTTCAATATTAACGTCTGCGAGGTCCATCGGCGGTTGGCCAAAGTCCTCTTCCATCTCGCGTATTGCTTTAATGGTTTCTGCCATCATTCTCCTTTCAATTTATAGTTATTGGTTTAAACCAGACTTTCTTTGTTTGTACCCAGGTAAACCCGGCTTTTGCCAAATCGCCTCTGAATTTGTATGTGTTTCTTGTTGCAACATAACCGTCCATATTCTCATCATAAATTATGTGCGCCGAAAGAATGATGTTGCCATCTATCATGTCGGGCGTGAGTATATGGTTGGCTTTTTGTGCAATCGTCGGGTAGCCCGGAGCTGTTACCAGCCCCAAGCCCCCTAAGAACCGTACGTGAAAGTTTCCCTTCATACGGCTCAAGCCTTTATAAACACCGTTTCCAGTGCCGGTA
>JAUSPI010000090.1 GCA_030655775.1 Syntrophales bacterium | reverse complement strand
TCCCTGGCCAATTCCAGGAGCTTCTTCTCATCACGTTCCTGAATAATGACTTTGCTCCTGGGTATGCTGGCATTGATTTTTTCTCCGATGATGATCACGGATATTTTCTCCTTCTAAGCTTTATGCATTCGTAAAAAGTCTTTTTTATTCGCTCAGAACCAATTTTGGGACCATAGATAAATCGATTGACAAATCAATTCTGTAGGGTGGCATTTTATATGCCACCGTTTGCGGTCGGGTGTAAAACCCGACCCTACAATCTAAAACTCGTGCTAACGCACTCAACCAGTTAGATTTTCTTAACGCCGGTCACTACCACCATCTTTTTCCCAAAATGCTTAAATTCGCTCTAAAAAGACTTTTTGCGAACCTGTCAAGTTTAAGCCATAACCGAAGGTTGTAGCCCGGGGATTTCTTTTGTTATTAAATCTCTGGTTTCTTTTGCCAGAACAGACTGCGGGGGCGTATTTAGAATCTTATTCGCCTTTTCAGTCGCCCGTGTTTCGGTATCTTTTGCACCGGCGTCTTGCCACTTGTCCCGATTTTCCCGATCGCTCAACTGAGGGATATATTGTTCGGAACGCATGTAACGCCGTGTATGCCGCGCGGAGACAAAGTGTCCTCCAGGGCCAGTCTTTTTGAGCAAATCAAATGCCAGGGTTTCATCATTAACCTGGATGCCTTCTACTGCTCGCATGACCATGCCGATAATTTCATTGTCGATAACCATCTTGTCATAGGAAGCGGTCATACAGAATTCGAGAAATCCGGCCGCATCGTGGATGAAATTTCCTCCGGCCAGTGCAACCATAACGTTGGTGATGGCCGATTCATATCCTGCCTGAGCATCGTTTACCTTGGAATCTGACATTCCTGATGTCGCATAATAGGGAAGACGGTAAAACTGAGCCATCTGGGCTGCGGCTGCATTCATTAACCCCATCTCCACAGCTCCTGAAAGGTATTTCATGTCTCTCAGATCCGTGATAGAGGATATACACCCGTACATTACAGGACACCCCGGGTTTGTAAGCTGTGTAAGCATGACGCCGGCTAAGGTATCAACATTTTGCACCACGAGATTGCCGGCCAATGTGATGGGGGCCGTGGCGCCGCAAAGGGGTTCTGAGGGAACCACAACGGGGATGTTGTTGCGGGCTGCCTCCATGGTGAGAGGGGTATAGCTTCCATCCAGCTTGAAAGGGCTGATGGGACAGGTTACCATCGAGATAAAGGGGCGTTCCCTGAGCTTTTCAGGGGAACCTGCAATGAGTTCAGCCATTTTGATGACATTTCTTACCCCGTCAATGGTGTAGACTCCACCCATTACATGTTTCCGGGTACGGTTCAATGCAGCTCCAAAGCGGTTCACATCCACTTCTTCCACAGAGAGTTCATTGGGGTAGACGTTGAGCATATAAAAATGGATGTTATCCAGTGCTTCCACAAGGCGTGCCATGTTCATGACGTCATCGAGTTTCGCCCTTCGAGAATCCCGACTGCCCGGATCCTGTACATTCAGGGCGGTACCTCCCGTGCCCAGGTAGACCTTTTTCCCGCCAATTTCACAGTCCAGTTCGCCGTTTTCCGCCCGGCCGCACAATAAGATCACAGAGGGTGCTTTATTGATCAACTCCTCCGCAAGGTCTTGCGGAATTTTCACAATCCGGCTGTTCTCGTCCACTTCTGCTCCGGCATTACGGAATAGTTCCCTTGCCTCAGTGAAGTTCACCTGTATTCCTATCTCGGCAAAGACCCTGAGACTCGTTTTATGTATCTTTTCAATATCTTGATCGGTAATAGGACGATATTGCCCTCCTGACAATCCTCTTCGTACCTTCATTTTCGCTCCTGTATCTGAATGTTTATCCGTATTAGTATTTTTGAGAATGTAAAAGCGCGCGTATTACTCGTAGCGAAATTGTTGAACTGAACAGCGAGCGCATTCCCCGCAGCTTGCTGCGGGGAGATTCAATCTTGACAGTCTCGTAAAAAGTCTCAAAATGTGTCATTTGTCATGCTGAACTTGTTTCAGCATCTAAACATTTCAGCAAGTTAGAGACCCTGAAATAAATTCAGGGTGACAAAAACTGACTTTTTACGAGTGCATCAATCTTCTGTCTGCTTCTTATTGTCTTCTACCGATGCAATTCTTTTTACTGCACTCCGAACACGGATTATAAGGGGAAAATGAAGAATCCATATCAGGAGGCAGAACACCGAACATTCCTGAAATCGACTTGCGGGGCTGCATAAGGCAGGAATCCATCAGTTCAACACCTGTCGGAAGGGAATCGAAAACACTGAAGAGTTTTTTCTGGTCTTTAATAGACCAATCACAGTAGCCTGGGCTGAAACGGAGGGTGACTTCTCTGCCTTTCGATTTATATCGTTCCCTCATATCCTGATAAAACTCCTCGACCACATTTTCTATGGTAACAGACCCCATGGAATCGAGAATATATGCATTTGAGAGATAATTTTCCTCGGTAAATTGGGCGATCTTTTCTTCAATGCCATCGCCGATGGTAGCTATAAAAAAGATGACTTCACTACAGTTTTTGATGGTTTTTGCGAATTTTGAACTTGTAAACGATAAACCTCCCTCAACATGAAAAGATCCATTGTCGGTCGATTCGACCTTTCCGATCCGGTAGGAGAGACGAGGTTTTATGATATCTTTTAACTTAACTTCCAGCTTATCTATTTTTATTTTGACAGAATGAGAGAACTTGCGATGCGTCCTACCGCCCAAAAGCCGGATCAGGTCATGCCTGTTAAAATATTTATTAACCTTTGAAAAATGTATATGATTCATTTTATTAATATTACCTACGTTATTTTGCTGATATTGACAGTTTCGTAAAAAGTCCAAATCTTGTCACTCCCGCGCAGGCGGGAGTCTATAACACCTTACAATAACTGGATTCCCGCCTACGCGGGAATGACAGAGAGGAACGAAATCCGACTTTTTACGAGACCATCAATATTGTACTTCTCATTTAATACCAAAAAAAAAGAGCCCTCGGGTACTTGGATTTTCTCGAACAATTCTAAAACTCACAAAACTTACAATCAGAATATGCTCTCTGAGTTTAAATAGTAAGTTTGTGGGTTTTTAGTCCAACCAACTTCCGCTTTTTGTTCGTATCCACACCCAGATGGATGCTCGATATAGCGGGCAGGTTTGACAGGAATTGTTAGTGAAAAAATCTTTGTTTGTTCCAAGAGCCCTATTCCCATATCCTTCGAAAAGTTTTGAATTACTTTTATATAGGAAACTACTTCTTTTGTCAAGTTTCCAATAAAAGAAACAAAATCAATAGGTTGTTAAAGCATATGAAAGTATCATATTTTGTGAGGGGGGATAGTTGATACTGCGATAGCGCTCGTCCCTCTCCTTTTCAAGGAAGTTCTTTTGAAATGGTTTGACTTTATGTTACACTGAGAAAATCAATCTGACCGGAAGCGCATCCCGCAAGCTCCGCCCTGTGGGCGGGGAGCTTCACTAACGTTTCATGGAAATTAGGAAAAGCACATGGAGGAGAAAAATTTAGAAAAGGATTTAAGGGAGATAGTAGGA
Organism: Syntrophales bacterium; assembly: GCA_030655775.1. Classification (NCBI taxonomy): domain Bacteria; kingdom Pseudomonadati; phylum Thermodesulfobacteriota; class Syntrophia; order Syntrophales; species Syntrophales bacterium. Next base: position 597 of record JAUSPI010000090.1, on the reverse strand, counting down.
GATCGAGTAACTACCAGCGATTTTGAGAGATGGTTCTATACGAGCGATCTTATTCCTATCCCCGGAATGATAAAGTCTCTATTCAGGACAATGCCTGCAGCCGTTGTTAAACCAGGGACGGTGCAAGAAGTTGGTGCTGTTTTGAGTTATTGTTCTTATAAAAAGATAGCTGTTGTGGCACGAGGCGGGGGCTCTTCCGGCCTCTTTGGCGCGGTACCCAAAAAAGGCGGCGTGGTATTGGATTTGACGGATTTATCAGACGTAGTTGAGGTCGATCAAGTCAGAGAATCGGTGACCACAGAGGCAGGTATAACATGGTGGGAATTAGATAGAAAGCTGAGAAGTGAGGGTCTTACCGTCAGAAGTTATCCGTCCAGTGCCAAATCGGCAACTGTCGGCGGGTGGATGATGGGTAATGGTCTTGGAATAGGCAGCTTAAAGTACGGGTCCCTCTTTGATCAACTTCTGTCTGCCCAGGTAGTTCTTTCTGATGGTACAGTGAGAGAATATGCGAGGGGACAGGGGTTGGAGTGGTTTTTTGAGTCCGAAGGGATGCTGGGGGTAGTTACCAAAATTTCCTTCAAAATTCGCAGAATT
>JAUSPI010000089.1 GCA_030655775.1 Syntrophales bacterium | reverse complement strand
AAATCTGGTGTTTTTATTTTCATTCCGCAGATGGCGCACTTGCAATCGTATGCTTCAATAACTGCTTGACGAAATCCTCTTGTTCGTAACGTCAGTTCTCTGGTTACTTTCATAACTTTCTTCCCATTATCAAATGGATTGTAGTTTTCGGGTCTTGAAGATTCACTAAGTTTCTTTACAATCTTCTGAACTTCGTAAGATTTAGTCGGCAAAAAGTCTTTTTTTTCAGCAGGTATATTTGAAAGATTTAGTGCTTCATCGAAACCTTTCTCTGTCAGCATCCATTCTTTTTTATTTGTGAGTTGAAAAGTCTGTGAGGGACGTGAAACCAATTTCTCTTTTGCCAAAGAATCCGCTGCTCGAAAAAGTAATCTATGCCAGAGGAGAGATTTCTTAACACGATTCTCTTTGCGATATACAGTTTGCAAGAAGGCAGTGCGTTGCTGTTCACTCAGTCCAAAATCATTCGCTATTTCATCAACAATTTCTTGTCCCAAACTAAACTCTTTGATTATACCACCATGTTTCAATAATGCGCGAAGTAAATCCTGCTCAACTTGTTTCCGTGTTGGCATAGCAAATTGTTCATACATTTTACCTTCGTAACTCATTATTACCTTCAATCCAGTTTTGCTCAATTGTTATAAGAAAATTGTTTGCCAAGGAAATTCATATCGCGTCCCACCCAATTTGCAATATTTTTCCCGAATCCGCTGCCGACTTGTGAATTGAATCGTATCACGTCATTAGTACCAAGGTGTTTCAAACGGGTTTTTGCCCAGTCTCCCATCGGCACCATTACCTCTTCCTGATACATGTGGAATTGTCGAGTTTTGTTGAATTGGAGACAACGCTCCCAGGCATCACGGAACCGATTTGGCCTTTTGCCTGGATGACAATTTTTCTTATGCCAGACAAACTCTTCGGTCCAAAGCCACCCCTGTTGCCTAAGCCCAAGTATCAATTCAATGACGTATGTATGCCGTTCACCATCAACAATCTTTTCTTTAATATTGAGAATAAATGTTCCTGTAGGCTTAAGAATCCTTAAGAATTGCTCACTCCGGGGAAGAAACCATTCAACGTAGGCGTCAGGGGATACTCCACCGTATGATTTTGCTCTGCAATCTGCATATGGGGGTGATGTAACGATAAGATCAAATGAACTATCAGGGTAATCTTGCAAGATACTCAAACAATCACCATTTTTTATTATACATTCAAGGGTTCTCATGTATGGCATCTTAGCATGGAAAGGCTTTGATTTCTATTCTAATGTTTTTTATTCTCATCCAACAGGGAGGTCACTGGGAGGCGGGCGCCCTTTCCCGCCGATCCAGTGCAGCTAATCGTTATGCATCATTTCTTCAATGATTTCCTTTTGCAACTTCTTGTGTTCCTCTTCAGACAAAACGAATTCGACGTCATATGTGTCGTCGTAAATAAAGTCATCTAGATTCTTGATACTGTTGAGCCACGCCGTTATTCGAGAGCAGTCGAACCTACGAAGGCCGCTTCTATATCCGATGCAAAACAGCGAGAATGAAAGGTCTCGATTTTTCTTTCGTGAAAGTTGATAATGAAATATGTACCCCGATAGTAGTTAACATTTGTACCCTCTGCGTCCTTCAGATGAGGGAACTTGCCTATTACGAGTTCATAATGCGTATCCATGGAATTAGGGGTGCCCAATTCAAGATTGATAAGCTTACCAATAGAATGGCCAATTGTTGTATTATCAACAAAATATTGGTGATAATACCGACAGTAGATGTTGATATTTGATTCCTCTTTCAACTTCTCTTCTATGTCGTTCCAGAAAACGATCTGAAAGGATAAAGTGCGGTTTTCAGTAGCTAATTCGTCAGTGATAGTTCTCTCTATTTCCTGCAACACTGCATCCCTTTTCAGGGTAGTGCACAAGTAGTACCGCCTCAATGAGGGGTTGAAATTCCTGGCCTTTGCTATCTCAGCATCTATTTCATTCTTGCTCAACGTGTTGTTTTCTGCTCGAACTTTGCACTGAAGACCAAACCACTCTCCAGTCAGTGTGTTTCTGCCATACACATCGACACCATCTTGTGCTTGTCCTGGGCGGCCGTTAAAACAGACAGGATCATTCGCACTGTCGTTCTTCCATAAATCTCGACACAAATTCTCAAAGACTGTCGGGTCAGTAATTTTTGGAATATCGACGGTTCTCAAATCGTGCATTCTATTCTCCTACGCATAACACTTGGATCAGCCACGACTGTAAGGAGTTGGCTGCATCCGGTAGTTAGACGTTTTGCTTTCCCAATACGGCAGCATATGCATTCCAGTCTATTGCAGGGACGGTACCCAAGGACTGGAGTTTCTGCAAAAGACGGAACAGAAAATACGCCAAGGCTTGACTGGAGGGACCTACTTCAATAGTTCCGCCGTATGTGTCAAATACGTTTCCAGAAACCGCCAGGCCGCAATCCAACTGCTTAATTCCGGTCAGAGACTTATGAGCACGTCTGAAGGCTTCTGCCTGAAAACCTTCTGCCCAGTCGATTTCGCTCGCGATAATGCCGGACACGATTGGAAACGGTGGTTTTGCTGGGTATTCTCCACCCGCATGTATAATAGGGACGGTTGTGCGAACGAGCCTTCTTATGGACTTCGCCTTCTCGCCTGCGTAATCCAGGTACGGTTTGTTAATAGTCGGCTTTACCTCAAAAGCAGCATAGACTGCCTCAGCGGGAACAAATCTGTGATTCTGTTGATCAAGCAACGTAGGGGTGTACTGGTTATCATAGACTATTACATCAATTTGGTCACTGGTTTCGCCCGTACTATCCAATACGATGCCTGTATCTACCGCGTACCTATCGGGTAAGTATTTCCGCAAAACATCGATAAAATAGTTCTCGTTCACCTCACCCAAC
>JAUSPI010000088.1 GCA_030655775.1 Syntrophales bacterium | reverse complement strand
ATTGGGTTACTTTTTCGATCTCTCACCTCGATAACGCCAAAAAAACGCCGTTTTGAGAGAATTTTTGGGTTACTCTCTAAAATCACCATCTCTAACCCCTTGCGTATTAACATGTTATAACGTTGAACGGGCTCAAATTTGCAATTTCCTCGTAGCTGACACGTCTTAAGCCTACATCTTCTGGATTTATGGCATAATCTCTTGTTTCATCTTTCGAAAATTCACACACAACCGTCTCTCCGAGTATAGAAAGTTCATCCATACCATGACCAGAAACAACATCCTTTCCATATACAACCATCCCACGTTCATAACCAATCTCACGCATAATTTCAGCAACAGGTTGCACCAGTTGTTCTGCATAGACTCCACGTAAGCCATAAGTTGGCCTGCACGGATTAGCCAGGGATGCGGCTATATTTAAGGTAGACCCAAAGCGGATCTGGCTGAGAATTCGTCCAAGAGCACCCGGATGTACTTTTGAACTCATACCATTGAAAAGTCCTATTCCAGCAAGACAAATACTGCGTTCGACAGTTTCAATATCACATTCAACATCAATACCAACGGCTTCAAGTATATCCACAGTGCCACAAGCTGAAGTAAGTGCCCTGGCACCATGTCTCCCCATTTTCACTCCACATGCTGCAGCAACAATGGCAGATGCACTGCTTACATTGAAAGTTTTTAGTCTATCCATTCCCGTTCCTGAATTCTCAAAAAGAGGAACAGGTAAATCTGACGATATATGAATAGTATCTAGTTCATCAATTGCAGCCCAGGCTCCGATAATTTCGTCTGTTGTTTCACCCTTGGCTACAAGGGCAGCGAGAAATGCACCCTGCTGCAAATCAGGTTGTTGGTTTAACAAAATCTCCTTAAACATGGCGTAGCTCTCATCTCGGGATAAATTCTTACCCTCGATCAATTGCTGAATTTTTAAACCAAATTTTCTAATTCTTTCTGCCTCCATCTGTTTCTCCTCGTCTATGGATAAAGCAGTATTTTTATGCTTTTTCGTTGCTCAACTAATTTCAGAGCTTCCTCAAGTTCCCAGAGTGGCATTTTATGTGAAATAAGATCATTAACTTTCACTTTTTTATCTCCAAGAAATTCAAGAGCTTGCTGACCATGACGATAACTACATCCATAAGCACCTACAAGGGTTTGTTCATGATAATGAAGTTGATTGAAATTGATTTGGAATTCGGTCCTGTCAGGAGCAAGTCCAGAAAAGATTACAAGACGGCCTCTGGGATTAAGATGGGAAAGTGACTGGCAGTAAGCATTGACAGAGCCTACAGCCACAATACAGACATCAAAGCCCGTCTCTGGGGGTTTCTCAAAACCATTGGCAAAGGAACGTCTGCGATTATCTGGCTCAATTATAAAGGGAGTTGCATTTAGTGCTATGGCAGCACGAGAAAGCAATAGTCCTGCTGGTCCTGCGCCCCATATCCCGATTGTCTCTCCCTTCTTAAGTCGGGAAAGTTCAAGTGCGTTAAGACAACATGAAAGTGGCTCGGCAAATACAGCTTCCTCATCCGGTAGATTGTCAGGAATAGGAATGATGCTTTTTGCTGGAGAAAGTACATACTCTGCAAATCCACCGTTACGGTGAAATCCCATTATTTTCATCTTTCTGCATAGATTTTCTGCGTCGGTTCTACAGAGCTTACATTTATCGCAGGCTTTGCCGGGATATATATAAACACGCTGACCTTGTGATAATCCTGAAACGTCAGAGCCAATTTCAAAGATTGTACCAACAACCTCCTCTCCTGGTACACGCGGCAGCACCAGATCCCTATGTCCCACTCTAATCAACTTTAGATCAGTACGGCAAAGACCCGCGATTTTAACATGCACCAGAACCTCACCGGTCTTGGGATAAGGTATGTTAATATTTTTAATTTTGAATGACCCTACTTCTTCAACTATTATTGCTTTCATACATTTCTTCATAAGAGTAATCTCCAAATAAAAAAAGCCCCGATGGACCGCCTACAGTCCTTCGGAACCTTTTACCATTAAATTCCCTAGCAAATCACATTGCTTCAGGCAGGTCTTCTGGCTTACGAATCATCCTACTTGTTACGCCTTCCCATCCAAATTTTATAAAGATAGTGGCTTGTGGAACTTTCGTCCTCGCACACAGCAGCGGGACTGCTTCCGTTTTTACGGAATTCCCTATTAATCCTCTAAGAGGAACCTGTTACGCTTAAAATTTAAAAGAACAAATATGTATTATCCTACTCACATCAATCTATGTGTCTATAACAAATTTGCATAATTTTTGCAATATTTTGCTATTTTGCCTCTTTTTATATTTTTATCTTCTTCTTTTTTATTCGTTGCTGACGCAATATTTCCAATTCTTTCTTTAAGGGATTCCAATACTCAATATCCTTTTTCCGTTCAACAAGTTCCTCTTTCTGTAATTGTCGCTCAAGTTTTTTGACATTGGCTTCAATAACATAAGATAATAAAGCCCTCTCTGCTGCACATTTTTTTGCGGTTTTTGGATATTTCTTTGCCAATTCAATTAATCGAGCTACGTTTCTGCTCTCACAAAACCACCATCTTAATTGAGCTTTTGAAGGATTATCTTTATGCAAAATGATATCATTTTCAACTAAACGTTTAAGCATTGACCAATCTTTGTCGCGTTGAGTTTTTTTACTATGGACAAGATCTCGAAGATTTATAACATCTATGCTGTGGCCATCTTTGGATATTATCCTGCTTCTTCGTTCCCATAATTTATCAAAGGGCTCACATCCCCTAAGCCTAGAGATAACATCTATACGTAAGTTTTTTACCTCTTTTGCCATGCATCGGAAATGACAAGCATGCCCCTTTTCCAAATATTTCTTTTCCAGTTGAGGAACATAGATAAGCTCGGCATTAAGTGAATTTAAAGCTTTTTTTAGAAATTCAAGATTTTTAGCAGTGCAGAGTATAATAAAATCAGAATCTCTGCTGAACTCGGCCGCACCATATACAATACAGGCTTGTCCGCCTATCAACAGGCATTTAACGTGATGTTTCTTTAATGTAGAAAGGACTTTGAGAATCGGGTTCGGGGTCAAGATTTCCTCCCAGAGAGATATAAAGTTTCCACAATTTAGTTGTTTCTAATATGCGTTGGATTGGTGTAAGATAGAGCCATTCCATCTCTTCATCTATAAATTCCATTTTCCCATCAACTATAGACTTATCTTTGTTCATATCGCTGCAATTTTACCACTACTCTTTTCTTAAAGCAAGATTTTGTCGGCTGAGTTGTAGGAACGAATAGGAATATCATGCCCCACCACCCTCGGGGAAGAAGAAAAGATAAGAAACTCTGTGACAGATTTTTATCCTAAATGTTTAATTTTGCCCAAACTTGTGCCGTGTACGCCTAATAAAGCCCAAAGTAAGGAACGTGCAATATTACATGGTTGCTGTAACTGCATAAGCTAAAGACACTTAAGCTTCTTTATAGCCTGTCATTCAGGCAATCGATCATCATAATATCACTAATAATATAGCGTATAATACTTGCATATAATAGTTGCGATATAGGGGTTATAGACATAGAACCGCCTCTAGGAAAAAGATCCATCAGCGTTTTCTTTGATAAATCCTGATTTGAGTGCACCGGCGATATTGCCTATCATGTGCGCGTACCTGCCGAATCCAGGATGTGTTTCGGTAAAAAGATTAAGTTCGTCCCCGCTGCACAGCTCCATCAGTTTATAGAAATTGTACATGTGATGATAAAGATTTTCCAGCAGTTTCTCTTCACCGCCGCCTGTGGCCTCGATGTTTCTGACAAAATCGTCTATTTTCTCAACCAGATTTAGCTGTTCCCTGTTGGGGTCTTTTTTGGGGCGGTCCTTTTTGCAGTGGTTTTCCGCCGCTTCGTCAATGTCCGGAAGAATTTGGTCAGGTGTCACCAACTGGATTCTCTCCTTTTCCGGCCAGACTTTCATGGCGTATGACGGGGCGTCAGGATCCTCATCCGGATCCGTGAGAGCGCAGCCCAGTATCCAGGCAGGAAGGTTCCGCTCGGCTATCTGTCTGTACATCATTCTGGCGTAATCTTCCATTTCATCCGGACTTTCGGCCTGGTCGGCGAACACTATCAGCGCTGCCGGTTCGCCGCATGTTTCGCATTGGATGATCTTGACGGCCACCGACATGGATGGTTCATCCGCAGTCTCGATATGCTTCGGAGGAGTGCCTTTGCCCTTGCCCAGAATTTTCTCCATCCGGGCCGACAGTTCCATGACTATCGGCTCAAAGATTTCTTTCCGCTTCGCGGTCAGCGGATCATCCCGTTCACCCGCCGCCTCGTTGATGATTAGAGTCTGTCCGCCCATTGCCTTAAGCGAAATTCTGCCCAGGCGTCCCAGGTCTCGGTGTCTGAATTCCCAGGCCTGATTGCCGTCTGTCATGATTTCCTTTTTCATGGTCACTCCGGGAGGCAGCTGAAAAGGGTTATCCCTTATTCCCTTTTCCAGTTCTTTCCTGCGTTCGGGTTTGATGAATTGGCTGTGATCAACCTCTTTCCTCTTTGAGGATTTCTTTTTGATGATGGTTATCATATCACCGGTTCTCCTGATGACTGATCCCAACTGGCGAATCTTCCTGCGGAGGTTTTTTATTCTGCCGCTCTGCAGGGTGACGGTGTCCGCGTTGTTTAGACTATTCCTGTAGTTGTCAAGGCAGGCGGTCCAGTTTTCGCAGGATACTCTGAGGCGAGCGATTTTGTCTTCAGGCAAATAATACGGTTCATTTCTGGCCCGTTCCAGCTTCTTCAGCTGTTCTTTCGAACTTTTCAGCATAAGATCAACTGATTCGGCAATCAATTTTATATCAGCGGATATATCCTTCTTCAATTTTTAACCTTAATTCTTTAACGGCTGTCGATCCAAATATCTCATTTTGAGAAATATAGTAAAAAACTCTAAATAGTAAGTTATTGCTTAACATAAAATTATTGACCTGATTCTTTGACTACAATATCAGCTAATATCTATAAATTTCAAGAAGAAATTTTTTAGTTAAAAAAACGGACGTTTTCTTTACTGCTTACTATTTAAAACATCTAATCTTTAATACATGGGGTTCTTAACATTACTGCCAAAAGCGGAATTTCAAAGCTAATTTAGGAATAAATGATGGTAAATATTCCTTAATACATCATTGGTTTTGAGGCTAAAACAATTCATTAAGGTTTAAATTTTTAGTCCCCATTTTTTTTGCTCTCTCTTTCTCTCTTTTCTTTTACTGCTTCTATAATATAGTCTGCAGTCGCTTCACTATCCGTATTTTCACTCTTTACGCCTATATTCTCAGGCTCTTGCTTATAATGCTCAAACCTAATTCCAGTTCCTTCCACCTTTGTTACTACTCTGGATAGTATTATGAACCACTGGTTATAACCATCTACGGTTACATCAATTAACGCATCAGCTCCAGCCTTCTTAATTGCCTTATTAAGCGCGTCTTTTGTTGAGTTGCTTCCTGTTAGCGGAATAAGCCCTAATAGGGGTAATGCTAGAGAAAGCCAAATTTTGGCCATGGGGCTGTTTTCATACAAAAAAGTACTGAATATCGCACAGAGTAGGAACTTAATCTAGCCTCATACAGGAAAATCCTTAATAACCGCATTGTACTCCTTTTGGGCGT
>JAUSPI010000087.1 GCA_030655775.1 Syntrophales bacterium | reverse complement strand
TTTTTTCCTCTTTTTGAGGGGCAGGGATTCCACCAACCACCTCACGGTATATACGGTAATAATAGAAATGTTCCTTGTTCCAGAATTTTATTGGAAAATTTTTCTTTCCATCTTCAAACTCTTCATCAACTACCCTTGATTCAATAACTTTTCTCAGTTCCGTCATGCCGGAGCCGTATTCGAGAGGCCTTTTTTTCTGCCATAATATTTCCTGCGGCAGTACGCCTTCAAAGGCCTTCCGAAGTATCCACTTCCCCCAGGTTTGCCCGTTTTCTTTTTTGATCTTAAGATCAAAATCAATCCCACGACTGAAATCCATAAACTCTTTATCAAGAAAGGGCTGTTTTATATCTACTCCCAGGGTTTCCCCAATTTTGTTCGAACTGAACCGCATGTCAGAATGCATCCGGTCCAGATATCCCTGTAAATCCTTTTTTTCCAAGAGGAAATCGTAGCCTGCAAATATCTCATCACTTCCGTCGCCTGTAATCATGCTGCCGATACCCATATCTTTCGCACATTTGATCCCCAGATAGGCTGTGACATCGTTTGGAACAGCGGGATCAAAACTTTTCAGTATCGCGATCACTTCCGGGATAACAGAAACGGCCTCTTCAATTTTGACTGTTTTGTGGTGATGGTCAAGCTTGAGAGCCCTCGCCACCTCGGTCGCATAATATCGATCCTCACCATACGACTCAAGTCCGATGGAAATGGCCGTAGAGTTTTTTGAATGGGCCGCCACAAGTGCGGAATCCAGTCCGCCGGAGAAGAGTATCCCTTCAGCTCGATTTCTGCTCACCGACTCGGCAAATCTTTTCTTCAGTTCAGAAAAAAGATGTTTTTCATCTTTATGCATGTCTTACCTTTCAATCCCATCCCGGGCTTTCACACCACTTTGATAGTAATGTTTTACCTCTTTCATTTCCGTTACCAGGTCAGCCTCCTCGATAATCCGGGGGTCTGCCATCCTGCCCGTAATTACCAGTTCGACATCTTCCGGTTTTACCCGGATAAAATCGAGCAGCTCCTCCGCGGAAAAGAGATTGTAATGGGTGGCAATAGTGGCCTCATCAAGAATAATCACCTGGTACTTGCCGGAGCACATGATCTCTCTTGCTTCTTTGAGACCTTCCCGTGCGGCTCGAATATCTTTCTCATCGGGGTTTCTGTTAATAAAACAGCTCCGGCCGTACTGTTTCACTGTAATAAAGTCTGATAGTTTGTCCAAGATATTAATCTCGCTATACCTCATTCCCTTGACAAACTGGGCGATATACACTTTAAGGCCGGCACCGGCTGCACGCAGGGCGAGCCCAAGCGCCGCTGTTGTCTTTCCCTTGCCACTGCCCGTATAAACCTGAACATATCCTTTCATTGTTCCCCCGTGTTATGCCCCTTTTTCGTCCCTGTTAAGACATCCGGACTTTGGAATGGAAACTATATCGAATTGACGAAACTCGTAAATAAGTATTGACGGTTTCGTAAAAAGTCATGAAACTGATTCTTTGTCATCCTGAACTCGTTTCAGGATCTCACTTGTTTCAGCATCTAATTATTTCAAGAAGTTAGAGACCCTGAATGATCCTGAAACAAGTTCAGGACATGATTTTAGGTGACAATAAAAAACTTTTTACGAGACCGTCAGTATTGATGCCCCGAAGAATTCTGGATGCCTCCCCGTAGTTGGCACTCTTTATAAGGAGGTAGACCGCGCCAACCCCGGGGAGACAGGGGATAACCATTTTTTGTTTAGAAGAAAAGACGTTCCCTCCTTCCAAACATACACCGCTTTAATCTTGACAAGTTCGTAAAAAGTCTCAAAATGTGTTATTTGTCATGCTGAACTTGTTTCAGCATCTAATCATTTCAGCAAGTTAGAGACCCTGAAATAAATCCAGGGTGACAAAAACTGACTTTTTACGAAACTATCATTCTTTCGTAGCTCAAAAAGTTACCTTGATGCCGCCATAAACACCAATGCCCGGTTCGCCGTATTGATAAACCGACTGATATTTCTTGTCGGTTAAGTTTTCAACCCTTCCGAAGAATTGCAAATGTTTATTCACATCATAGGAAGCGGCAAGATTAAAAAGTGTGTACGCGGGCATTTCCTCGGTGTTGCTGTCATTGCGGTATCTTTTGCCGACATACTGAGCATTGAGATTCAGATTCAACTGTTCCAGGGGCTTGATGTTAATAGCCGCGCCTCCGGTGTGCTGCGGGCGATACTGCAGATACTTCCCGTTATTCGAATCTCCTTCATTTTTAGCTTCGGTATAGGTGTAATGAGCGTGAAGGCTTAAACTCTTTATCGGCCGGCATGAAAGGACAGTCTCCCAGCCCTCGGTTCTGACCTTTGCGATATTACGGTATTTTTTAATAGCCGGATCATCATCATACTTGATCATATTGTCGATTTTGGTGTGGAAATAAGTTAAAGATAATGACACCTTTTCCCCGAAAAGCTTTTGGTCTATGCCCGCATCGTAACCCTTACTTTCTTCAGGCTTAAGATTGGCATCACCAGAGCTTGAATAAAGTTGGTAGAGCGACGGCGCCCGGAACCCCGTAGCGTAGCTTCCCCTTATCTTCGTTCCCGTCTTTTCAGAGAAATAGGCCAAAGCCCCTTTATAGGTATCTTCGCCGCCAAATGTTTGATGATCGTCATGACGTGCACCGAGGGTAAAAGACATGCCTTTTAACGGTGTCAATTTGTTCTGGATAAAAAAGCCTTTGGTATCAACACTTTTTTTTGCTATATCGCTTCCCGAAGAACTCTTACTGTCCCCATCCTCTTCCTTATAATCAAACCCTGCGGTAACTGTATCGATATCCCCGATAAAAAAATTGTGCTGCCACGATGCCACTTTGATGGTCCCATCAAAACTGTTATTGAATGCCCCCTGATTCATATACTCCCTCTCGACCTCCGTGACACCGAGCTTGACAACATGCTGCCACCAGTCAAAAAGGTCCTGATCGAGGTTTGTAGAAACACTTGTTATGGTTGTATTCATGACCTTATCGACGTCAACTCCAGGGTTATCGTAATCCATGGACGATTCAGAGTGATGTACCGAAATATTCGCTCTTATCGTTTCACTGATCTGACCACCGACACGGGTAGAAAGGTTGGTATCATGATAATAATCTTCTTCGGTATTCCCCAGTTCTTCATCCGCCTTTGATACGCCCTTGGTATCTAAACGTGACACAGATGCGGCGTAATTTATCTTATCTGTTGATCCGCTGACACCCACTTTTTCCCTGAAGGTCTCATACGACCCACCTTCCGCGGAGAGATAATATTTCGGTTTTCCCCTGCCCTTCTTGGTAATGATGTTGATGACGCCTCCGATGGCATCCGATCCATATAGTACGCTCTGTGCGCCGCGGATAATCTCTATCTTTTCAATGTTATCAGTTGAAATATCGGTGATTTTTATTTTTCCAGTCGACTTCATGGGATCGCCCACCTGCACGCCATCGATCATAATCAACGTATGGGCGCTATTCGTCCCGCGTATATAAATCTCCTCTTCCCCGCCGTGTGACCCGCTCTGTTTAATGAAAACACCCGGAACATCTCTGAGGACATCCGTAACGGTCTGTTTCCCCTTTTTTTGAATTTCTTCCCCGGTAACAATGGTAACGGAATCAGGTGAATATTTTAAAGGCTCCTCTATCCTGCTTGCCGTCACCACCGTTTCTTCCATAGTTACGGTATCTCCCTCTTCCTGTGCATAAACAGCGACAGATGAAGCAACAAACAGACATGTCAACAAAATTAATAGCTTTTTCATACCTCTTTTTATCATAACCTCCTTTTCCCTCCGTCTGGAATGTTATTTCAGTACCTGAACGAAAACTCCTAATTTTCTTCCGGGTACTATTTTATCCGTCAGATAAGTCTCCTGGCTCGCGGCAACGCCTACTTTCCACACCTTCCCGGAAATACAGTTGTCGGTGACCAGTGTTTAGTGGTCAGGAAACAACTATTTACTCCAGTGGCCGATGTTCAGTGAACAATGTTTAGTGATAGTCTTGCTAATCACTGTCCACTAATCACTGTCGTTTGTGGATTTCGTTCCGCCTACAGTTGCGGGGCAGCGCCGGTATTTGACCGGGTTCCTTTGGGTCTGTCATGTTTCATGACAGACCCTAAATCTGACAGATTTAAAATCCTCCTTGATCCCCCTTTACAAAAGGGGGAAGTGACCAGTCCTTCCCTTTTTTAAAGGAGAGTGAGGGGGATTAATGTGAACTCAATAATGTTACTCTCGGCAATCCTGTCTGTGGATTGCGATCCACTGATACATCTGTTTCATAAACCTCTTTGATATTGGATTCTGTAATCACCTCGTCCGGAGTACCCATGCAGTGGATATTCCCTGCGTTAAGAAGTATCATTCTGTCACAGTAAAGTGATGCCAGATTTATATCGTGGGTTACGGAAAC
>JAUSPI010000086.1 GCA_030655775.1 Syntrophales bacterium | reverse complement strand
ACTGATCTCCAACGCACTTAAACATGCCTTTCCTGAGGGTAAGAAAGGAGAAGTCACTATCGATTTTCATCCTGATGGTGATAAAAGATTGACACTGGTTGTCAGTGACAACGGTGTAGGGTTCCCGGAAGATATAGACATCAGCGATACTGAAACATTCGGATTACACCTGATCAGTATTCTGGCTACTCAACTCAAGGGAACCCTGGAGATTGAAAGAGACGGGGGCACTGCATTTAAGATTACATTTGGGACATAAAAGGATGAATAAAAGACAGCAATTAGAAAAAGTGTATAAAGTCAACTCAGCCGGCATCATTGAATCTCCTGGAAGATACGAAGGCGAAAAGATTTATGTGCCGTACTTTTACGAGGCGCCGCTTGACCGAGAGCCAGACTTTAAAGAAGTCGGCACGATAGGTTTTATTGTAAACCGTGAGGATGTAGAGCTGTTCCCCGAATTTCTAAAAGAAGGTGAGCTTGTGAGGATTCATCTTGCCAACAGCGCCGGCGCAGTATATGAAGCAACATGATTAACGCAGAATGAGTGTGATTCCTTAGGGTTTTTTATAAAATATCAAGAGTTTCACAATGGTTCAACTACAAGCTATTGAGCGGGCAGCTGAGGTGCTTGACGGTGCAGCAATCAAAACTCCGCTGGTCTACTCCAATTACTTCAGCGAAAAGTATGGTGCCCGCGTTTACCTGAAATTGGAAAATCTTCAAAAGACCGGCTCATTTAAGTTTCGAGGAGCTTACTATAAGCTGGCAAAAATCCGCGATCATCTCAGTGCAGGGGGCGTGGTGGCAGCGTCGGCTGGAAATCATGCCCAGGGGGTGGCCCATGCCGCCCATCTCATGGGCGTTCCCGCTATTGTTGTCATGCCGGAATGGGCCTCCATCAGCAAACAGATGGCCGCCCGATCCTATGGTGCTCGGGTAATTCTAAACGGTAAGAACCTGACAGAGAGTTTGGCCCACGCCCGAAAACTGGGAGAAGAAGGCCTCACCTTCATCCATCCTTATGACGACGAGGATATTATCACCGGCCAGGGGACCATTGGCCTTGAAATTTTATCAGAGCTGCCTGAAGTTGACTCTATTCTTGTCCCCATAGGCGGAGGTGGACTGATCGCCGGAGTTGCCACAGCGGTGAAATCCCTTCGGCCGCAGGCAGGAGTTATTGGCGTGCAGACGGCTGCCTGCGCCTCGGCCCTTGCTGCCCGACGCCTCGGCAAACCGGTTGCCATACCAGCCAGAAAATCCCTGGCAGACGGCATCAGCGTCAAAAAGATAGGCAAACTGACCTTCACCGTGATAGAACGCCTGGTGGATGATATCGTAACCGTGGAAGAAGAACAGGTTGCTGCTGCCATGCTCGAACTGCTGGAACGGAAGAAAGTACTGGCCGAGGGGGCCGGTGCGGTTCCCCTGGCGGCCCTGGCGGGTGACCGGCTTCAGTGCCGGCCGGAGTGTGCGGTGGTTCTTGTCATTAGTGGCGGCAATGTAGACAGTCATCTGCTGGGAAGAATTATCCATCAGGGATTATTCCGGACCGGTCGTATTTTGAGATTTTCGGTTCAGTTGGAGGATATTCCGGGTGCTCTGGCACAACTCCTCAATGTGGTGGGTGGCCATCAAGGCAACGTCCTACATATTCACCATGATCGTATGGGGCGTCATCTGCCCCTGGGCTTGAGTCGCGTGGAACTGGAAGTAGAAACCCGTGACTCCAAACATGTAGAGCAATTGATGGATGCGCTCGCTTCCAGGGGTTACGAGATAGAGATCCGCTGAGTTTTTTCATTGCTAAGATGCGGCTTCCTGCTCGGAAAACAAAAGGCATTATTCTGAAAATCCGGCATTCCCTGAACTAAAGCGACCTTTCAGCAATTCTTGCCATCCTTGATTATTTATGAGAAAATACACCTACTTTTGCCTCGTAAGTATTATGCCAACGCTACTTTAAATTTTAACAGGAGGTGATTGTTATGCCGAAATTAAAAAAAAGAGTACTTCGTACAATGTGTGTCCTCTTGGTTTTACTCTCTTTTGGGTGTGCAGGTCTATTTAATGGAAACTACGGCAAAATAGTACCGGATTGGAATGTCATGCATGCTTTTGAAAACTATCAGGTAAATCCCGGTCTAAATTACTACATAAGCGGTTCTGATGTCTATCCTCATGCCATAATAGGAATAGACAAACGCTATTCTCTCAATTCTACATTGTGGAAGAAAGTGGAGTTTACCCCTCAAACGCTCAAGGCCCTCGTTGACGATATGAATGCCAAGGTTTCTGAAATAAACCAAACATTACATGGATTTACTATACTGGACACCAAGGGGAATGATATCGGAAACTGGTATTCTATCCTTTCTGCCAAGACAACAGTCAAGATAGAAGATCACAGCGTCGTTATTATCACCCCCGATATCGACACCTATGACAAATACGAATACGAAACAGGGGAATCTCAATAATAACAATCCTCAAAACTTGACGGTTTCGTAAAAAGTGAAGCTCCCCGCCCACAGGGCGGGGCTTCCCGGTAAGGAATATGTTTGTTTTATATTGCGCCCCTTACCCCGCCTACAAGGCGGGGCTTGCGGGTGCGCTCCCGGTCATGAAGTGTACCGTTTGTCATGCTGAACTTGTTTCAGCATCTAATCATTTCAGTGAGTTAGAGACCCTGAATGATCCTGAAACAAGTTCAGGACATGATTTTGGGTGACAAAAAAGACTTTTTACGAGTCTGTCAAACTTAACGTCCATAAAATTGACAGGCTCGCAAGGGGAGCTTCACTTCTGTTTCACTTAAACCAATGAATATTGTAATCACTATAATTCCGATATTTGCCGTTATAATCCTTGGATGGTTCGCTCGCTGGAAAGGATTTATACCACCGGCATTTTTAGAACCGGCAAACCGGCTGGTCTACTATATAGCACTACCTGCCATGATTTTTCTGTCAATTTCCAGGGCTTCCTTGAAAACCGAATTCAATATTGTGGTCCTTCTTATTACTCTTTTTTCCGTTCTGGTTGTTTTTGCTGTTGTCTGGGGCGTGGGTTCAGCTATCCATATCAAGCGCCGCCAGCTTGGCACTCTCGTACAATGCTCTTTTCATGCAAATCTGGGATATATCGGCCTTGCTGTGGCATATTACTTTCTTGGAACAGAGGGTTTTGCCCGTGCCGGTATAATTGCAGGTTTTGTAATAATCCTGCAAAATTTTCTCGCAGTAGTTATACTTCAGCTATACTCAGACAATATCCCCCAAAGGGGGAGCATATTGACTATGGCTTGGAAAATACTGAGCAATCCTGTAATATTAGCGGCTATAGCCGGCATACTATTTTCAATGACGGGAGCCCCAATGCCTCTCGTCATTGAGCGGAGCCTTGATATTTTGGGTAATCTTGCATTCCCGTTGGCATTATTGATAATAGGAGCTTCTCTATCTTTTGAATTAATGCGGTTACGGATACTTTTAGTTCTCATTATAGACATCATGAAACTGATCCTGCTTCCCGCTCTTGGTTTTGCCTTGTATTACTTAGCCGGCCTTACACCTCAGGACTATCTGCCTGGCCTTATCCTGCTTGCATCGCCGACTGCTATTATAACCTATGTAATGGCAAAAGAGATGAGCGGCGATACCGACCTTGCCGTGGCTACCATTTCTACCAGCACTTTGTTGTCGGCAGTAACATTTTCTGTATGGCTAAACATTGCCGGATAAATTGTATCCCGTGTAACGATAGCGCTGAAAGCTTTTCTGACGGTAGTGTGCTTGTCATGCATTGACAAAAACGAAGTTATTTAGAAATTGGGGGGGGATAAAATGAAAATACTATTAGGTGTCATTGCTGTTTTGTGGATCGTTGAGGCAACATTTTTAATAATTTATACGGAAGGCACCCGCAAGTTTTTGAAGAAGGTAGTTTTAAAAATGAACATGAAAATAATGGCGGTTTTGGCATTAATCTTCGGATTAATTTTTATAGTAGGGGCCTTTTATTTCAAGGAGATGTTCTGGCTGGTCTTCATTTTAGGGATGATAGCGATAATAAAAGGTGTTTATCTGTTTGTCGCGCCACCAAACCAGGTCAAAGCCCTTTTAGAGTGGTGGTTCCATAAAGCCAGCGGGGAAACCATTCGAGCAATGGGATTGATCGCCATTATTCTTGGAACCGCCATATTATCGTATCTTGTATAGCTTCCATCTGCCAATAAACCAGGAATGCCGATTTTTAGAATTATAATGTGAAGTGTTGCTTAATTATGTGAATTTAATTTGCTCTTGGCTTCAGTGTTAAAACAAGGAGCGCAACGGCAATTAATATAATCAGGTTAAACTGCCATGCGTAGGCGTACGAACCAAATTTATCGTAGATCATGCCACCCAAGCTGGGTCCAATACCACCCCCAAACCCCGCCACAAAGAATGTGAACAGACCATAAGCCGATCCCAAAACATGCCGCCCAAAGCACTCGGCAATCAGAACCGGCATCATGGGAGCAAGTGACCCG